>NZ_CAAAJH010000005.1:0-239934 GCF_900640215.1 Legionella genomosp. 1 | reverse complement strand
TCGCGGGGATGGCAGCCTCAATATACAATGGAGCTTAACTAATGGCAGCGACCCAGAAATTATGTCATTACTCACAGGCACGCCGTCATCTCGAACGCAGTGAGAGATCTTCCAAATCCTGGTTTGTGCCCACATCCGCAGATCTCTCACTGCGTTCGAGATGACGTGATACAGTTAGATGAACACTCTCTTATTTTGGTCATTCACGCGCGCCAACGCCTTCGCGGGGATGGCAGCCTCAATATAAAATGGAGCTTAACTAATGGCAGCGACCCTGAAATTATGTCATTACTCACAGGCACGCCGTCATCTCGAACGCAGTGAGAGATCTCCCAAATCCTGGTTTGTGCCCGCATCCGCAGATCTCTCACTGCGTTCGAGATGACGTGATACAGTTAGATGAACACTCTCTTATTTTGGTCATTCACGCGCGCCAACGCCTTCGCGGGGATGGCAGCCTCAATATAAAATGGAGCTTAACTAATGGCAGCGACCCTGAAATTATGTCATTACTCACAGGCACGCCGTCATCTCGAACGCAGTGAGAGATCTCCCAAATCCTGGTTTGTGCCCGCATTCGGAGATCTCTCACTGCGTTCGAGATGACGTGACACAGTTTGATGAACACTCTCTTATTTTGATCATTCAAGCGCGCCAACCCCTTCCCGGGGATGGCAGCCTAATATACAAGCGGCCCTTGGTCATTATCTGATCTTTACATGCCTAGCTTGGTTTTGTGCAGATCAGACTCATGCTCTTCAGCATCATCAAACTCTTCCAGCGGCGGGGGCATTTCCTCGGGCTTAACATAGGCACCGCTATAAAATAGGGCAGATGCAGACTGGGTCAACGTGAACTGACTTTTCTCATTTGCAGGCTTCCCGATCAAATGCTCAGAAAATTGCACAATTAGCTCATTCAACTCTGCCTTGCTGAGTGCTTGCATACGATTTGGATCCAAACTATGACGTTCGAGGGTACGTAGTACATCTTCAATAAGAAAGCTTGCAATCAGCGGAGTCTTGAGTTCCTGGGCTGGAAGCGTCAGCAGAAATTTTAAACAGTGGATTGCCCAGGATACCGCTTGAGATGGATTAGCATAATATCCCAGCAATGCATAACCCGCCACCTGACGCAAAGCCAGGGGATGCCCAAGTTCAGCGGCTGTCTGTAAATACTGTCCATCGCCTTTACCCAAAAAAGGGTAGCCTTTTTGCAGATCGGCAAGCATATAGTATGTATCCGCGGTTCTGGCTTTTTCACCAAGTCTGGTAAGGAGTGTCGCCAGTTTGTTACGCATTTCATCCGCTGGCTCCTGCTTGCAGAGTGCATCGAGGCGCCTGACCAGATTAGAAAAAAATAGGACATTATTCTCAGGAAGCTCGTCGATTGCCTTCTCCATCAGCCCCTCCTCTTCAGCAGGGAGAGGCTTTACAGGGACAGGCCTAAATAAACTTGAAATCATTCTTCACTCAGGATTTAAAAAATTGCATACATTTTATCCTTGGTGATCATATTTTTTCAATACTATCAGATCAATTTACAGAAGATAATCATTGAACCAGCTATTAGCCAAATGCGATACTTCTTCAAGCTTGCCTGATTCCTCGAATAAATGATTCGCACCGGCAATAATTTGCAGCTCAGCATGGGAATTCATTTTCATTTTGGCATCCTGGTTAAACTTAATCACCGTACTATCATAACCGCCCACGATTAAAAGAGTGGGCGCTTTTAAATCCTCTAAATAAGCTAAAGCCAAATCAGGCCGTCCTCCTCTGGAAACAATGGCTTTGACCTGATCGGGATCGCGAACAGCCGCCTCGATCGCAGCACCCGCACCAGTGCTGGCACCGAAATAACCGATACCAGAAGGCATGGGATCCAAAGTCTGCTGACACCAGTGTTTGGCATCAATCAAACGCGAAGCAAGCAGGGAAATATTGAAGCGGATTTCACGGGTAAAACTATCGATTGCTTCTTCTTTTGGCGTCAGGAGATCAAAAAGCAACGTCGCATGCCCCATATTGTTCAGAGCGCGCGCAACAAAATGGTTGCGACTGCTTAAGCGACTGCTTCCGCTCCCGTGGGCAAAGAGCACAATACTTTTTGCCGATTCCGGTATGAATAAAAGGCCATCCAGACAGGCATTGCCACTGGGGATACGAATAGTATGCATTTTGTTTCTGAGAAAATTATTCATGCGCTTTCACAATGCCAGGCCCATATGTTTAATAGTAGACAAGCACAATCGATTACGGTGAAAATTTATTCAATTAGTAATGATACAGGCACAATTATTTGTATTTGCAAAGGATGGTCAGAAAGTATAAAATGCAGCCAAGTTGAATTGATAGAAGCAGAATATGTTATCTTCTTTTTTTCCTCCTCAAACAACAAGATCGCGTAAAGTTTATATCCCTGTGCCACTACACAATCTCTCTGAAAGCCAATCGAATGAGTCCATTGGACTTAAAACAGACTATGTAAGTTATTCAAAAGAAGAACTGGCAGCCGTATTAAGCCTGGAAGACCTTGCCGGTGTATTATCACGATATTTCTCATTGGCCAGGCGTCAGGTGGGTCTGGACCCGAGTGAAGCAGATAAGATTGTCAATCAGAATGCTATCACGATGTACTACATGATAATCGAGGCCACCTTGGATGAACGCTTTTTGTCTAAGGAAAAAGAATCAGTCTGTTTTGGCAAAGAGGGCTTCCATTTCATTGCCAAAGATACCCCATTTTCAAAAATTAACATCATATCCCTGACACCAATGGTCAGATACGGTACACGAACACCGCGTAATACTCATGACAGAACAAAACCGGAATCACTCTGGCCGAAGGAGGTTAACGGAGAGCTCATTACCCTATACAATCCGGTCTACTCTCCCTCGAAAAAAATAGCAGAGCCTCCTCGCCCTGTAATTATACCCAAAGTCTCAACTCGGGTGCGGCCAGCATCTACTCGAACCCCTGCTCCCCAGGAAGTGAGAAAGCAACTCAGCCTGGATATTATTAATCTATCTTCTAAAACCTCTGAAGCATTCGCAGAGCTTGCTAAGCGTGTTGAGCAGCAGTTTAAACTGGATGGTGCATCAGCTGAAGCGCAGTCAGAACTCATCAGTATGTTTGATCAACTGGCCACTAAAGCACAAAGCGCAGAAGAACATTTCAGACTTGCCCATTTGCAGGCACAATATAAATATTTGGGCGATAAGGCTGGCTTGCAGGTTCAAAAGGCGGCACAAGAGGGATACCCATTGGCTCTATGCCAGGTGGCTCATTATGCTCTGCAAGGACTTTATTCTGACAAGAAGAAATCAGTCACCTGGGCAATAAACTGCCTTCAGTTCCTGACCAGCCTCCCGGCCAGTCATCACGCTGATGCTGACAAACTTCCAGGTTTCCTCCAAAATTTGCGATGCGTATTGGAAGCGCATTCCCTTGATAAAGATAACCTTCCCAAAAGCGGTTCTTCCTTGAGTGCCTTGATTAGCAAATGCAAGCAGGGGAATAGTTGTTTCTTCTTAAAGGATCCTGCATCCTTTTTGTTTTATAATCATTCGTTTGCCGCCAGTGATCTGGACATTCCTCCTTGCCTGGAAGACAGTGAAGAGGATATTGGTTTTAGATGCAGTTAAAAGAATACTTATCCTGCCATCAAGTTAAGCTCAATTGTATATTGAACTGTCATCCCCGCGAAAGGCGGGGATCCATCTCTGAGCTAGCTATAATGCCAACTGAGAAATAGATTCCCGCCTTTCGCGGGAATGACAAAATTCCTTCGCTTAATGGCAGTGAGAGTTAGAGAGAGGGGGTTAAAAAGACTCGTTCTTAGGATCGGTCAAGACCATACCATTGATTTAATTGTTTAATCAACTCCTCTACCCCTTCTTTCTTAAGGCTGGAAAAAGTCTGGGCCGTGATCAGGTCAGGCATTAAATCATATTGTTTTTTTACTCTCAGCAAGGTGTTTCTGGCTTCGCTTTTACTGATTTTATCCGATTTGGTCAGCAAGATATGCACCGGGAGTTCCCGATCCAGCGACCAGTTAATCATCATCTGATCGAGTTCTTTCAGGGGATGCCGGCAATCCATTAACAATATCAAGCCTTTCAGGCATTGACGAACCTCGAGATAATGCGCCAGATTTTTCTGCCAGTCCTGTTTAGTCTTTAAGTCCACTTTGGCAAAACCATAGCCCGGCAAATCGACTAAGCGACGCTCTTCATCCAGACTGAACAAATTAATCAGCTGGGTTCGTCCCGGGGTTTTACTGGTTCTCGCCAGTTGTCTGATGCCGGTTAAACAATTGAGGGCACTGGATTTGCCTGCATTGGAGCGGCCAGCGAACGCTACCTCGTAACCTTCATCGTCGGGCAACTGATTGACTTTTGCGGCGCTTTTCAAAAAAACGGCCTGCTGATAGGGATTCTTTATCATCTTGTGAATTTCATTTTGGGATTTTTGCCGAGGCAGTGTAACATTATCCTATGCGATAGGGAATTTAAGTTCATTGCTCGATAAATTGATACAGTGAACTTTTAAAAATCAGAATACTAGTCTTTGGTGCGATATGAAAAAAATAATCCTTGCTGCGATGCTGTTGGCTTTCTCCACTGGTTTTGCAGCTCCGGAATCCGAAGCTGTGCAGAATCGGCCAGAAAAAATCAGTTTATGCTCTGCCTGTCATGGGGAAAATGGCAGCAGCAACAATCCGCTATGGCCGAATCTTGGCGGACAACATGTCGATTATTTATTGAAGCAGCTGCAGGATTACAAGGCTGGCAAAACCCGCGCCGATGCCAGCATGACCGGCATCGCCGCTACTTTGACCCCACAGGACATGGAGCTTCTATCCGCTTATTATGCGAAACAACCGGTAGCGCATGGCAAAGTGCCTAAACGCTTTGTAAAACGCGGAGAAGAACTTTATCGAGGCGGAGATTTCGATAAGCACATCACCGCCTGCATCGCTTGCCATGGTCCACGCGGAACAGGTAATGGGCAAGCCGGCTTTCCTCTTTTATCAGGACAGCATGCTGCCTATACCATTGCGCAACTGCAAGCCTTTAAAAATAAAAAACGCAGCAATGATATTAACCACATCATGCAGGATATCAGTAAGCGTATGAGCGATGAGGATATGGAGGCGGTGGCTTATTACATTCAAGGGCTGCACTAAGAACCTGATTTATTTGCAATTGGTGCATTGGCCTATTTCAGAGTACAATAGCAGCCATTGCTTCTTAATTTGATTAAATGCGAGAACTTATTATGTTAAAAGCGCTTTTATTATCAATTCTGTTATTCCCGATCATGGGCTTTGCAGAAGATTTTACCGCTGGAAAAGACTTTGAAGTACTTGAATCCGCCTCCCCGAAAAGCAGCAACCAGGTCAAAGTTACTGAATTTTTTAGCTACGGCTGCCCCTGGTGCTATCGCCTCGAACCTAATCTTGAAAAATGGGTGGCACAGCAAGGTAACACGATCAAATTTAACCGGGTTCCCGTAGTCTTCAAACCCGATTGGGGATTTTATGCCAAAGCCTACTACGCAAGCCATCTGCTGGGTTTAGGCGACAAGCTCAATCCGGTTTTATTCAAGACAATTCAAATTGATAAAACCCCCTTAAATTCTAACGAAGCAATGATAAACTTCTTTATTTCTCAAGGCGTCGATAAGGATATTGCCGAAAGCGCATTCACGCATTCAACCACAATCGATATGAAAGTAGGCGAAAGCAATGGCTTAATGGCTAAATACCGGGTTAACGCGGTACCGGCATTGATCGTGAATGGCCAATATAAAATCGATCTGCAAATGGCAAAAAGCGAAGAACGTTTGTTCAAAATCCTGGATTATCTGGTTGCCCAAACCAAGGCTGGAAAAACAGCCTGAGTTCAATGTGTAGCAGCCTGAGTATTAATCCCAGGCTGCTGTTTAAAAGGAAAAGCAGTGACTCCCTTGCAGTTCGCCGTCATTGGCAACCCCATCACCCATAGCCTCTCACCGAATATTCACCAATCATTCGCAGCACAATTCGGAATAAATCTGGAATATCATCGGCTACTGGGCGATGAGCAACATTTCGCACAGCAGATCTCTGATTTTTTCATGCAAAATGGGACTGGCCTGAATATCACCCTGCCATTTAAAGAGCTTGCTTTTCAACTGGCTGAAATAAGCACCGAGCGCTGCAAAAAAGCACGATCGGCCAATACATTATGGGAAAAAGAAAACAAGCTGCATGCCGATAATACCGATGGCGTCGGTTTAATCAATGATTTAAAACGTCATCTTGTTTTAGACAAACTGAACGTTCTGATTCTGGGAGCTGGCGGGGCAGCACGCGGCATTATTTATCCCTTGCTTGAGCAAGGAGTAAAGCAGCTGGCAGTCTATAACCGCAGTTCCGAGCGGCTTAAAACAATAGCCAGTGACTTTCCGGATATTAATCCTGTTCAATGGGGGGCTTTGCAGACTTCGTTTGATCTCGTTATCAACGCCACTTCAAGCAGTACATTGCAAAAAGCAATACCCCTTCCCGATACTTTATGGTCAGCAAAGCCCTTTTGCTATGATTTGTCATACCAAAAACAAGCGGATACTTCCTTTGTTTCCCTGGCTAAGTCCAAAGACTGTCGGGCAATCGATGGTTTAGGTATGCTCGTTGAGCAAGCCGCGGAAGCCTTTTCCATTTGGCATGGAGTCAGGCCTGATACGCAACCGGTACTGCAGATACTGCGCGGCGTCTAAGAAAATTCAATGACCGGAGTGCTCAATCCTCAAAAAACTCCAGCACAATTTCTCTTGAAGCAAAGGTATCCTCATAGCCCATTTTCCACAGTTCGCGAGTAAAGGGGCTTTCAAATAACAAAAAGCTTAGCAAGTCTCCTGAATGGCTTTTAGCCCCTAACATATTTAACATTAAGCGCAGTAAAGAAGGCATTGTATTATATTGAGCCTGTGCAATGGCACCAATATCAGTGCTCGGTCGCAAATGGAGGGTTTGCACCCCCCGCCAAGGTGCATTCCTTTTTTTCCACAGAGACAGCAGTTTGGAAATCTCATTCATTCGATTAACCATCTCTATATCACGGTCCAGGTTATCCAAAAACAGCCCATTCAGCATACTACCCAGAATCCTGGCGAAACCAATTTCGCCATTGTGTAATTTTTCATGATGGAAAACAGGCAATTGGCGAGTTCCCAATATCAATATTTTCTCTGCCTTGAAACGAATCGCACCGCGTAAGGGCGAAACCAGCCCCATACTGCCATCGCCATAATGGTAATTATCGATACGAGTGGTTGGAAAAAACAGAGGCAACGCGCTCGAGGCCAAAATATGCTCCATCTCAAGCGTTGCGGGTTCACTGATATGGCGCGGATAATGCCAGTCTTCAAATCCATCCGCATGAGTCTGGTAAAAGGAAATCGTTTGCTGGGCATCGTAACAATAAGTAATTACCTCCATCGTACCCAAATGATTATTAAGGATGTTTTCTTTGAGAGTCGTAAAATTAATATTACTGCTGATAAACTCCCGCAAAGGGCTGGTATCCAACAGATGACCAGATTGTCTTTGTTTGATTACCAGGTTACTGACATTGCGAAAAACGGATTTGCTCAGCGCATAATTACTGGCATTAAAAATCTGCTGACAATAAATGTTACTCCACAGTTCTTCCAGCTTCTCGGCTGCTTCGAGAAAGTTTTGCGCATTCTCTGCCAGCACTGCTGCATTGATGCTGCCAACGCTAACGCCGCTCACTATCGCGAAAGGCAATTCTCTTACATTAAGGATTTCTGCAATCGCTTTAATCACTCCGGCCTGATAAGCGCCACGCGCTCCACCACCGGCCAGATAAAGGGCTACTTTTGCCATGTTCTTATTATTTATTGGTATCCTGCTAGGAATATAGAGGAGAGCATGCAATCATGGCAAGTAAGAACTTGAAATTTCTATCCTCAAATTAATTAGCATCATTTTTTGTTAATGATTACTTGCTATATTAAAGACAATAACGGGTAATTAATTATGAAAGAGAAAGAAACCGAAATTCAGGCATCGACCAATCCCTGGCAGCAGAAACTGAACAAACTGCAGCAGATTAGAGAACCGCTTAGCATAACCCCGGTACCGCCCAAGAAAAAGGCTCTGGTATTGGAAGCCCTTAAGCGAATTCCTTTATTTTCCGGATTTCTTCATAGTGTGGACGGCGCTGGAAATGCGTTTAGCAAACTGGCGATGGTTTCAGGTAATATTTCAGGCCCTGTGCAGAGTGCCAGCCGAGGATTTCAGATTGGTAATGCGGTTTTATCCGGAATCGATTTTATAAGAATCCCGCTGATTTATCTGGCAGCCTATATGCTAGGTGAAAAACCTCCGATAAGCCTCTCCAAAAATGCCCGCCTCCTTTATTCGGCCGCTCTGCTTGGCTTGGCTATCACCGCACTGGCGATACCACCTATTGCTCCAATCATCGCAATGACAGCAGCAGTGATGGCGCTAGGTCTTAGTTTGGTAACCTTGGGAAAGCATCTTCATTCAATCTATGCAGCAAAAAAAGAGATAGCATCAATTAATACAGCCATTGAACTCGAAGAACAAAATCTTAAGAATCTTCAGGAGCAGGCTGAACTATTTGAGCGCAAACTCACTGCAGCTATCGATTCTGGAGATGAGGAGACCGCTAAGCAGTTATCCCGGCATATTGATAAGCTGGACCAGGATTATGAAGCAGTTAAAAAATCGCTGCAGGCCCTGCACGATCGCCGATTTTCACGAGAAGAGAAACTCAAACGGCTCGGAGGAATGGGGATTGTCGATAAGGTCGTCGGAATAGGCTTATCCTCTCTGGTTATCGCAGGAATGGTACTAAGTCTGTTTTTTCCACCGGCAGGTCTTGGCATTGTTGCCGGAAGCGCGCTGGCGGGCGGCCTTTATGTGTTAGGGCGAGTAGGCATTCCACTGCTTAAACAGGGGTGGCAAAAGTTAACCGGTAAAGATAAGGCAGCCGAAGCCAAGGCAGAAACACCAGATGATGACGATACAGAAAATGAAAAACAAGAACTCCTGCAGGATAGTAAACAGGATCAGCTTGAGTCTGCATCACAATTAACACAGACACCTGATTTGCCTGATAAAGAATCGCCACTCATCTTAAGCTCCACCTTACAAACCGAGTTGAGTCTTGAAGCCCCCAACTCGCCTGCTGTGTTAAAGCGCAAACTGGAGCACCTTCATTGGGTTGGAGAGATAGAGCAGGAGTTGGACAATGCAATCGAGCACTCCAATCAAAGGGATATATTAAAAATCTTTAATCAGATCGCAGTTCACCTCAATGAAAGCCCTGAAAAAATGAATAAAGACCAGGTTAACGACTTACTTGAGGATTTTGAGTGTATGGATTCTGCCCTTAATTTGCTCAAGCAGGCAAAGCAGTCCGTAATCGAAAACAAGCTGGATATAACTTCCCATGAAATCAAGGATTTCATGGGATTTGCTCCTTTAAAAACCGCTCTTGAAGATCGCAACTTCGACTTCCAGCCACTTTCCGAGGCGCTTGAGCGGCAAAGCTCAGGAGGCAGCGAGGGAGATCAGGATACCGAGCAGGAAGGAATCAAGGAAGAAGCGAAAAACGGCTATCATTAAACGGCAGGAACCGCCTTTGTTTCTGACTTTGCGTGGCGTATTGCAAACTCAGATAAACTCGTATAGCTTAGATAGATGTGCGTTCAAATAGCGTTATGAAATACCGAACCCACTCACATAATTAATCTAGGCAAAGGACTGATCAACATGCTGAAACTGTTTCGGAAGCAACCCCGGGCTTTTCATATGATTTTCATGCTGGAGATTTGGGAGCGTTTTGGTTATTACACTGTACAGGGAATTTTAACACTTTATTTTATCCGCTTTTTAGGTTTTAACGAGACTGATTCTTATTATACTTTTGGTGCATTTTCTGCACTGGTTTATGGAATGGTCGCTTTTGGCGGCTTCCTTGGGGATAAGGTGCTTGGCACGAAGCGCACTATTATTCTCGGCCTGATTATTCTTTCCCTGGGTTATTTGTCATTAGCGCTTGCCGATAGCGAGACTGTTTTTCTGGCATTGGGTCTGGTTTGTGTTGGAAATGGTCTTTTCAAAGCCAATCCTTCCAGCCTGCTTGCGAAATGCTACACGGAAAATGATCCGCGCCTTCATGGAGCCTTCACACTTTATTACATGGCAATTAATTTAGGCTCAACGGTTGCCTTATTTATCGGACCTGTATTTGCCAATCGCTACGGATATTCCTATGCTTACTTCGCAAGCTTCATCGGCCTGATATTGGGATTGGCTAATTATTTCTTCCAGAGAAAACATGTGGCGCACATCAACACGCCAGCGGAGCTTAAACGTATTCCGCTCTGGCAGTGGCTCACTATAGGGGCCAGCATTGCAGCTGCCACCTTAGCCTCCGCCTATCTCTTGCAGCATGTCAATATTGCCAAAGATTTGGTGTGGCTCGTTACTGCCCTTGTCGTGGCAATCTATTTTATTTATATGCGCCGCGAACAAAAAGCCGGTTTTATGCGCATGCTGGTGGCATTTATTCTTATGCTGGAAGCTATAGTCTTTTTTACCCTTTATCAGCAAATGCCCACCTCTTTAAACTTGTTTGCCGTGAATAATGTCGTTCCCAGCCTCCTGGGCCTAAGTATCGACCCTCAGAGCTTCCAGGCATTGAATCCTATCTGGATTATTATAATGAGCCCGGTGCTGGCAATAGGTTATGGCAAATTGCATCACAAGGGCATATCGTTTTCCATACCCTATAAATTCGCCCTGGGTATGCTCTGCTGTGGGGTAAGTTTCGGTCTCTTGTATTTTGCCCGCTTCGCGCATGATGGTAATGGCATTGTGTCATCCTGGTGGCTGATTGCCAGTTACTTCTTCCAGAGTACGGGAGAGCTACTGGTTTCTGCTTTGGGCGTGGCAATGGTTGCCGAGCTTGTGCCTGCCGGAATCGCCGGCTTCGTGATGGGTATGTGGTTTCTTACTTCTTCGGTAGCAGGCTTTATCGGCGCATCAGTCGCCTCGCTGACCGCCTTGCCTGAACATGTTAAACCGGGAATAGCCTCCCTGGATATCTACACCAATGTGTTTGCGGGAATTGGCGTGGTCACCCTCTTTATTGGGGCGATTATGTGGCTTTTGGCAGGAAAGCTGAATCAGTTCATTCATCCTGGCTTGAGCAAACCACAATCAGCTGCTGGACCAGGAGCAAGCGATCAGCATTTAAATCTTTTGGAAACCCCTTAACCGGATTCTTTGGGGCAATAGTGCATTGCCCTAGTATTCTTTTGTCAGAGAATCAGGTAGCTTTAATATTTGCATTAATCATCAAGGACAAATCATGCAAAACTTTATTAAATTCTCGTTACTCAGTAGTGCAATTATTTTTAGTTCAGCCTGTAGTATGAATTCAACAGATTATCTGGAAAACAGCACACCTGTTCCAATGACAGCCGCACAGAAAACAACCGATGGAAAAATAATCGCCGGACTTATTGCATTAAATCAAAATGAAATTGCAGCAGGACAGCTCGCAGAAGCAAAAGCGGTTAATCCCTCAGTCAGGAATTTCGGACAAATGATGGTAAGAGAACATGGTGCTAACCTGTCAACCACTGAGACAGTTGCACAACGCACAGGAATTACTCCAATCAATGGCCCTGTCGCTCAGACTTTAAAATACAAGGGACGAGTCGAACTTGCCAAACTAAAACGCCTGAATGGTCCAGCTTTTGACAAAGCCTATATAGCTGCAATGGTGAAAGGCCATGCAGACGCTTTAAAGCTGATTGATAATAAATTAATGCAACAGGCTGTTAATCCGATGCTGCGCGCTCATTTGGAAAGAACACGCGCTCACGTCAGCCAGCACTTACAACAAGCTCAGACGATTCAGCAATCACTGCAGTAAGTTTTTGCCCTCTCTCAAGCAAGTGTCAATAAAGCGAGAGAGAGGGCTTGTAAATTAAATCTCTATCGATTTCCCGGTTCAAAATGAGTACAATACAGCCTTTTCCAATGGAAATGATTATCCATGCAAACCTTGCAAGCTACCTGGCAGAGACTGTCGACCTATAATCTGGCGCCGTTTTTTTTGATTGGCTTATTCTTTGTTGAACCCTTAAGTTCAACAGCAAAGAGCATCTTCCTGGGCCTGGCTGTTCTGTCAATTATTTTTACTCCCCATTATCGCGATAATCTGGCTGCCATATTTCGTAAACCCTGGAGCCTGCTTGCCCTATCCCTGTTTTTTCTGGCACTGGCGGCCAGTTCCTGGAGTCCTGCCAGCTCGGGAGAGAAATGGCTGGTTATCGAAAAATACAGTAAATTCGCCTACTTGCCTTTATTAACTCTGGGATTTGTGGAAGCGGACACCCGCCGAAAAGCGGTACATGCCTTTCTTGCAGGAATGCTTTTAACCTGCATTTTATCCATTTTACAATCCAGAAATATCATTCCGGGCGGTCAGGTGAATGCGGATGCGATTTTCCGTAACCATATCATGACTGGGATCATGATGTCCTTTGCGGCCTATTTATCCGCTTATTATTTTTTTCAAGGCAAGACAACCGCCCGCTATGCCTATGCTCTGATTTACCTGCTCTGCACTTACCAGGTCCTTTTTATAAGCACAGGCCGCACCGGCTATGTGATTTATTTTCTTTTGATGACGACTCTTGCCTGCCAGCTTTTTAGCAGAAAACAGGCCCTGATAGCGATTACTCTGATTCTGGCATTATTTGCTGTATGTTATAAATTAAGCCCGGCAATGAATTTCGGCATACACCAGGTGAAAGCAGAGCTTGATTATTACCACGCCTATAAAGATACGTCGGTAGGCTATCGCTTACAGTTTCATAACTTCGCCAAACAATTATTCAAACAACATCCATTATTTGGTAATGGAACCGCAAGCTTTACTTATGAATTTAAAATTCATAAGCCAGTGCCTTCCTGGGATCGGCGGTTACTGGAACCCCATAGCCAATACTGGCTGATTGCTGTTGAATTTGGTTTGGCAGGTATTCTGCTGTTTGCTGCCTTTTATCTGGGACTGCTCAGTGCCGCCAATCGTCTGAGAGAATATCGCTTCACCGCTTTTGCGTTATTGCTTGTTTTTGCGGTAGGCAATATCTCTGACTCCCTGCTTTTTTACTCAGGGTCAGGATACTTTTTTATCGCCTTTATGGCGCTTTGTCTGGGGGAGTCTTTGCAAAATGAGACTCGGAAAGAGATTACTCACTAAGCGAATTTTCCTATAAATCAGAGAGAGGGGTTTAAAATCAAACTGCCATTAAATTAAGCTCAGCTGTATATTAAACTGTCTTCCCCGCAAAGGCGGGGATCCATCTCTGAGCCAGCTATAATGCCAATTGAGGAATGGATTCCCGCCTTCGCGGGAAGGACATAATTCTTTAACTTCAACGGCAGTGAATTACATCATTAGCATAAATAAAGCCATTCCAATCATCATTAAGTTTTCAGTGAGCGAAATAAACCCCAAAGGAACCTTACTGTCACCCCCTACACAGGCGCATTTAAGTTCACGTTTGTCGATATATACCGCTTTAAATACTGAAACAGCCCCTACAGTTCCAATAAATAAAGCAATTGGAACAGAAAGCCAGTTTAACGCGCCTGCAATCATTAATATCCCTGCAAGGCCCTCTGCAAATGGATAGATATAACTGTAGGGAATCCAGCGTTTAGCCAATAGATCATAGTTTAAAAACATGGTGGAGAAGCTTTCGATATTCTGTAGTTTCAACAAAGCAAGGATTGACATGCTAAAAGCGATAAACCAGCCTAAGGCATGCGGCGTAAACGGATTAGTGAAGCTAGCGTAACTCATTGCCATTGCCATGAGTGCCGTTACTGTAAACAGTGCAATAACAGGGCGATAGCTTTTTTCTTTTGGATCTT
The DNA here is from genome assembly GCF_900640215.1 of Legionella genomosp. 1. NCBI lineage: Bacteria > Pseudomonadati > Pseudomonadota > Gammaproteobacteria > Legionellales > Legionellaceae > Legionella > Legionella genomosp. 1. The sequence goes on along the minus strand of NZ_CAAAJH010000005.1, from coordinate 225,935 downwards.
TTAATTTCTTTCCAAAATATGCTCGCAAATCGTCATAACCACCTATTCGCTTACCATTAATGAACGTTTGAGGCGTGGTGCTTACATTATGTTCGCGCTTAAAGGCATCGACTTGCTCACGCGTTGTTAAATAATTGTCTTCAACCTCATAGCCTTGACGTTTTAACAAATCTTTCGCTTTAAGGCCGTAAGGACAGACATGATGTTCCATCACCATTCGATACAAAACCGCTTTTTTAATTGGAGTATTATTCATTTCTGCCCTTTTTGATTATGCTCGATAACTAGTAATATAGAGTACGCAATCATAATACCTAGTCAAGTCAGGTGCAGAAGAGCTATGTTCTATTGCGAATTAAGTGCCTTCAGGCACCAGGCGTTACTATCGGATCTTCCGGAAATTCTTTCTCTTTGAGATTTTCAAGAATTGCTTTCTTTTGCTGAAATAAGAGAGCTTGGGTAGTTTGTGATAAATCGACAGCAGCTTGCTGCGTTTTACTAAAGAAAAGAGTTCGTCCTGCAGCCCCTCCGCCAAAGGCGGCGGCACTGCCAAAAAACAATGCAGCGACTCCCATCGCAATTGCTGTTCCCAAGCCTGCGCCTTTGACAGCACCGACCACACTGCCAACACTGGCTCCAGCGAGCCCTCCAGCCACATGCCCTACCAGAGTACCCACCAGCGCCCCGGTCACTAAACCGACGGCCGCACCGATAAGAGCACCCAATAAAGCTCCCACCAATACACTGGCAGCGATGGCAAATTGCTGTTTTCCACTGGGTTTGATAGTTTCTTTCTCAAACTTCTTCACTGAGTCAATGAATTCATCAATAGCTGCGAGGCGTACTTCGGGGGCCAGGCGAGGATCGTTAACTTTGTCATACTGTACTCTGAAAGCCGACATTAACTTTGCGGTCTCTGCAACGATTTCACCAATTCGTTTTGATTCACTTTTAAGATTGTCTTTAAAATAAGCATTGCATAAACGACTATGAAGAACAGATTTAAATTCATCCAATCGGGTGCCAATGACTAGTAATTGTTCCTGGGTCTGGGCATTCTTCTGCGTCCAGATTTCACTGGGTAGCATCAGTTCATCAATCTGTTGCAGAGCGACAAACAGCTCTTCATTTTCCTGCCATATATTCTGGTAGAAAGCATATAAGATCTGATCACGCTTTAATGGCAGGCGACTGACATCTGCTTGCAGAATATTAAGCAGATTAACCTGATCGGAGCGCTGTAGCCGGCAAAAATGATTTAAAAACAGAGTTTTTGCATGCTCCTGTTTTGAAATCATATTCTCCAGAATAAATGTCTTTAGTGAATCACCTAATGCGGCAAGATTATTCCTGGCATCTCCTGGTACAGGAGCCCCAACCCGTTTGGCAAATGAAATCAGGATGTCGGGTTTATCTTTATAGACATCGATTGCTCTGTCGATTTCGGCTGTGATTTTATCATTCAACTTGTTTGTATCGATCGTGGAGAATCGAGCTAAAACATGGAAAAATTCATTGCCTTCCGTCAAGGCGACTGGCAGTTTTTTATGATAAGCCGGCGGCCCATGACGCGAAGGACGGTAACGGATTAAATCCAGGAGCTTGTTGACATGAATTTTTCCATCCAAATGGCGGTTAAGCAAACGAAAATCACCCAAAGCCCCGCCAAAGTCAATATGCGCGGCACGCGTATTATTTTTTGCAGGAATAATGAATAGCTTGCCCTGCGCCTCGACACAGTATTCAATAACTTTATCTGAAAGCGTTTCGAGATTAGGCATACCTTCAACCGGCTGTAGCTCCTGGGCTTCAGCATTATATTGATGGACCTGTTGCTTATAATAAATCTGAGAGCCAATTTTTACTGGTTCATAGTCTTTAGAGTTATCGGGAACCTTAGTCCAAAGTACAAAACCTTCATAGCGGCCATTCGTAATAATAGGAAGATAATTTTCGGGACCTGAACGTTTTATGGGAACAGCGCCAATATTTTCATAGTGCAAATCAGGATCGTCTGGAATAGCTCTTAGAGCCAGGCCTACTGTTAAATCACGATAACGACCCGATTGGATCATGACATCGATGGCTTCATCGTGCTGAAAATAGGAAGGACGCTGATTGGGTAAGGTCTCCCAATTGGGCACCTGAGCCCTTAGCGGCTTATCTGTGGGCAAATTATAGGCAAGATGAGCATCTAAAAATAAATCACGGTACCCGGTGAACACGTTGGAAGCGATGTACACGCCTTCATTCTGGGTCGGTACATAATCCACATTGGCAATAATGTCTGGATTTTCGCCGGTTTCCTCTGCAATAAAGCGCATTAGCTGACTGGCAAACACTTCACAGATATTCTTGTCTTCCTGCGGGTCTTTTTTTAGATACACTAAAACGTCTTGCTGCTCTTCTGAGTTAACCTGGTACAAGCCGCCATGCTTGCCGCCGTCATTTGCACCGCCGCTTTTTCCACTTAGAAAACGCCAGTTTTGCAATAGGTATGAAGAGCTCGAAGGCTCTTTGTCATAACCATCAAAAACAGGCAATATTGGGGGCATAATAAGGACAAAGCTTTGAAACATTATCCTAATTATAGAAAAAAAAACTTAAGAAATTATTAGCAACTGATAATAAATTAATTGTAACTCTCCAGGTTCGTCATCCTGAGCGTAGCGAAGGATCTCAAACTGCTTGGAACTGAGCCAGATTCAGGAGATCCTTCACTGCGTTCAGGATGACGTTGAGACGATCCACAACCTGGGGAGTTACAATTATTTAACGTCAAAAAATAAAGGATTGGCCTCTGGCCACGAATCCCAAAAACCCATCTTTTTTAGCATCCGGTAATTGACCGGGATTGTAATGATACAACCAGATTTTCTTTTTAAGTTCCAGAGGAATAGTAACCAGCTCCTTATAATGAGCATGCACCCCACTGGGAAAATTCTGTGTTTCACAATCATGAAAAATAACATCCGCTTCTTTATAGAAAAGCATCATTTGATCCGGCACATACTGGGTATCAGCAGTAAAGAAAATTTTTGTCGAATTGTATTCAAACATCAAACCAAAACAAGGCATTAGAGAATAATCATTAAATACGTGGATCATTTGTATTAATTTGAATGTGATTCCTTCCCAGACAAACGTTCCATATTTGTTAATCGAGTGAACATTGAAATAAGTTTGTAAACTGGCTCGCTGATTGGGTAAGGTGCTTAAGCCCCCTGCCAGAGACTTTGACCACAGATCGCCCACAACACTGTCAGAAACAAACAGGTTGGGCTTGCCCTGATATCGAGCATCGAAAAAAGTACTTAAAGCAAACCACTCCAGTCCACCAATATGATCACTATGCAAATGACTGATATAAACGCTGCGGATATCATGGTAATCGATCTTTAAATCATACAGGGCAAATCTGACATCAGAACCCGCGTCAATTAGAAGACTTTCCCCATTTAATTGAAGCAATACGTTGGATTGAAAATTATCACTTCCCACAGTAAATGCAGAGCCTGTTCCCAGAAAAGTCATCTTTAGTGACATATTTGCCCCTACCTGTTAGTCCAACTGTTACTTTATGGAGGGAAGTCAGCTCCATTTGCAGCGAAGGCGCTTGTCGATTGCCCCTTTTTCGCACTCCATTGATACACTTCATAATCATCAACCGTTTTCCCGTTGCTCACAAAACCGCTGGTGTCCTCGGAAGGTTTTATTGAGGTCTTTGAGATAGCAATGGTGCCTGGCTCAGCATGTTTTTGCATATGCCCTGCAATGTCAATAACCTGATCAGTTATCTCCTCCAGGGGCAAACGCTCATCATAATAAATCACCCCGGCGTGAATCCCGCAACGAACCGCGAAATCTCTGGAAATCTGCTTAACCTTTTCATTAAAGTGCTCTAATTGAATTATAGAAGCTTGCGCAGCATTCACTGCATTATCCACCGTGTTAAAACAAGCCATAACGCCATCCGGAGTCCAGGCAGATTTCACACAGCCATTTTCATCGAGATTTTTCTGCACCATTTTCTTAAATCGTAAAAAATCGAGTTGAATAAGAGAGCGATCTTCTTTCGTTTTCATGCCGGTAGAATTGACCACATCGATGGACAAAAATGCGAAATATCTCGACATTGCCTCCAGTTTCTTTTTAAGAGCCATGAATTCCTGATACAGTTTCCTGGAGACTCTCTTGTTTTTAGTACTATTAATCTGCTCGAGTTTTTCTTCCAATGCAAGATATAAACTACTATTTCGAGCAATTTTGTTCTGGCTTCGCCAGGCAAGCAAATCTTTTTTCTGCTTGAGATAATAAGAGTAGCGTTTAATGCGTTTGTGCAGGTATTTTATGTTGGATAATAAAATCAGAAATACGATGATTTTAATTAAACCGGTCAAGTCATGTTCCTTGTTAGGAGGAACTACCTTGGTAATCACTGAATCAATTGGTTTTGAAATCGGCTGCTCAATTTTTTCAAGCGCGGCAACATATTGATTGTTCGCCCACTCCGGCTTCCATTGTTTCAGATAGGGAATCAGAAATAACAGAATAGCGGCGAATAATGCCACTCGAACTAAAAGCAACACCAGCGATACTGTTCTCAGTAAGAAAACCAACATTCTGTTCCTCCTTTAAAACCTGCAAGAACTCTAAACCAGTAAATCATGCGTTCTGAAAATGACTTCTCCATTTTCAATCCATGCCTTGGTAATTGAGTATTCCGGAAGTTCTATCCAGGTTGTTCTATCATTGGTTAAGGGCTCTGAAGCGAATAAAATATTATTTCGCCTATTGAAACCATGCATTTTATATACCCCATCATACACACCGTACTGCTCACCAAAGGTGACCCATAAACTGTGATACTCAAGAAAGGCTTTTTGTACCTGCCTGGTGTTACGGCCAAAATCATAAACAAAACGGGTTACAATCAGATATTTTCCATTAGTCACAAACAGATTAACTGGTGACGCCAGCTCAATTTTGCAAAGCTGTCGCACTTCACGAAGAATTCTTAATGTCTCAATCAGGGATTCCCAAGCCTCATCGAGCGAAACATCCGCCGTGTAATCTTTAAGTTGAGAGAGAAATAAGGCATAGATCCATTCACTATCAGTAGTTCCTCTGATCTGCGAAAATACATCCGGTCTGATTCGTTGGGTGAGAACCTGCTTCATTATTGATATATGTTCCAAAGTACCATTATGAGCCAGAGCAAGTTGAGTATTGTCCAACTTGAACGGGTGAACATTCTGCTCGGATACGGTCTCATCAGTGCTGTATGCAACGCCTCTTACATGCCCGAGAAAGCAAGTGGCCGATATCTTTTTTGATAATCGATGCAGGTTTTTATCAAAAAAAGGCAATTGCGTGGTTTTATAATAAAAAGGCTCACTATCATTATACGAGTTTGAAGACCAGGCACAAAAGCCCAAGCCTGCCAAATTCTGAATATGATGCATTAACTGAGGGGCATAGCTTTGATGCGCCAGTGAATTATCCGGCCCATAAAGCAAATCATAAATCGGGGTTTCCTGTTGTCCCAGGTAAATGAGTACCCTGCACATAATGCCCTCACTTCAACAAATGATGATATTCGGTATCGATTCGGATAAATTGTCTATTGACTATATAAACCGAACGGGCGATACCCCGATGAATATACTGGCTTATTTTATAAAAAATTTCGGGATGCGTTTTTTGCAAGTTAAGATAGTCGGCATCATCGAGTTCCAGAACAATACTTTTTTCACAGATAACGTAATTGGCGTGCTTTCTGAATTCAGCAAGAAAGAAATTTTCCATGAATATCTCGCCAACTCCAAATACCGCAAGTGATTTCTGCAATTTGTCCTCTTCTTTGAAGAAAAGCATCACAGCTCCCGAATAAATCAAGGCCAGACGGCGATTGTCTGAATCGTCAGTGATAAAGCGATAACCTCGATCATAACTGCGAATGGCCATCTGTTTTATCAGAAATCCAAACTGCTCTTTGTTCATATCCTGAAAAAAATTCATGTGCCGAACATGCTCTAAATCCAAATCCTTTAAAGTCAGCTCTTCACTACTGGCCTTTGGATCTGCTAATCGTCTGGCATGGGCACTGGCCCAGTATTCTTCTGGCAGCTGACGGAACAATTCACGCATATGATAAAAATTGGCGACAATCTTCTCAGCGGTCTGGTAAGCAATCGCTTTTTCAATTTTATACGCAATTTGCGGAGCCGCTACTCTCAGCATTAAAAGTACATCCTGGGATAAAATAAAGCAGAAGGTATCTACCTCGGCAATAATATTGGCCGTAAATGGGGCGTGAGCCAGAAAGGACACCTCACCAAAACATTGACCTGGCTGCAAAGTGGTGGCTTCTTTAGTGTAATCCCCTGGTAAAGCAATCCATACAGATACCAGTCCATCTCCAATCAGATACAAATCCCCCCCCATGCGTCCCTGACGCAGGATGGTTTTACCCTGAGAAAACACTTGCTCCTTGATGTAATCAGCAAGAAACACCAGTTCTTCTCGAGTAAGCTGCTCGAAAAACACCATCCTGGTTAATGTTTCAAAATTATTTTTATTCATGATCGTGAAATAGGGGGCCTTATGAGCAAGTATAGACCAGCCCAGATAACCTGTTTAAAATCAATACGATTTTGGCAGAGAGCTTACCGTGGTAAATACTTCTTTGTTTCATGCAATTCGCTTGTCGGTGTAAGATGTTGCCAGCACTGCTAAAAAGAGGTTTATAGTGAAGCGATTTCTGAACTCTTATCTGTTTTCTTTAATATTAATTCTGGCATTTATTCTGGGGGGCATTTTTGCTTATTTTTTTAAGCAAGAAGTGAAGTATCTTAAACCTGTAGGGGATATTTTTCTTAATTTATTATTTACCGCCATTGTTCCGCTGGTTTTTTTCAGCATCACATCGGCAATATCTCGCCTGGGATCCCTGACACGCCTGAAAAAAATAATGAGTTATATGGCTTTAGTTTTTTTATGTACCAGCTTTATAGCAGCCCTGTATGCCTTAGCGGTTGTGAAGCTGTTTCCTCTGGAAGGCTTATCAAACTTACTGATGAATAACCCAGCCCAAATGGAGTCAATTAAATTGGGGCAGCAGGTGGTGAGCATTTTTACTGTTCCTGAGTTTTTTCAATTGCTTTCCCATCAACACCTGCTTTCTCTTATCCTCTTTTCCTTGTTAGTGGGCATTGCCTGCGTTGAGGCTAAAGAAAAATATGAGCCCTTTATCACGCTACTACAGATTGGCGAGGCGCTGTTCATGCGGATTTTTTCATTCATCATGTATTTGGCACCGCTGGGTTTCTTTGCCTATTCTGCCACCCTGGTAAGTGAGCTTGGTCATGAGATTATCGAAACTTATTTTCATATTGCCGTCACTTACTACCTTGCCGCCTTGATCTATTTCACTCTCTTTTATAGCTTTTATGCCTTTCTGGCGGGGGGAAAGACAGGCGTTTCAACCTATTGGAGACATATTTTTCTACCCGCAATCACCAGCCTCGCTACCTGCAGCAGCGCTGCCAGTATTCCTGCCAATCTGGCGGCCACTCGTCAAATGGGGATCCCTACTGATATTTCAGAAACTACGATCCCTCTGGGTTCTCTCGTTCATAAGGACGGCTCCGTCATTGGCGGCATGTTTAAAATTGCCTTTCTGCTGACTATTTTTCAATTGAACTTTGACACGGGCAGCGTCCTGCTAACCGCGCTAGGCGTCTCTTTACTGGTAGGAACAGTGATGGGGGCCATCCCCAGCGGCGGCATGCTGGGGGAGCTGCTTATCCTGAATGTTTATGGCTTTCCTCCTTCGGTGCTCATTGCGATTGCGGCGATAAGTATCATCATTGATCCGCCAGCGACATTATTAAATGTTACAGGAAATACGGTCAGCAGCATGCTTATTGCGCGCTTGAGCAAAGAAGAAGAGAAAATCCCCACTCCCAAGTTGGGAGAGAGCCAGGGTGAGGGTTGATTTTAAACCCCTCTCTCTAACTCTCTCCCCTGAGGGGAGAGAGGATATTAAGGAAAGATATTAACCGAGCCTTTGGCGTACCGCTTCATATAATGAAACCGCCGCAGCCACAGAAACATTCAGACTTTCAACACTACCAAGCATTGGCAGCGAAAAAAGACCATCGCAATGCTCGCGGGTCAATCGGCGTAAACCACTGCCTTCAGCACCCATCACCAGCGCAACAGAAGAGGTTAACTCAAGTTGATAGATGCTCTCCTGAGCCTCGCCGGCGGCTCCATAGAGCCATACGCCTTCCTGTTTGATGATTTCCATAGCACGCACCAGATTGGTCACTTTGACTACAGGAATGGATTCAGCGGCGCCGCAGGCTACCTTACTGACCACAGGAGTAATCCCCGCGCTCTTGTCTTTAGGAATAATAACAAAATCCACACCAGCCGCATCAGCCGTACGCAAACAGGCCCCCAGATTATGAGGATCAGTAACGCTGTCGAGAATGAGGATTAATGGCGGCTTTTTGCAAGCCGCTACCATATTCGCCAAATCACTCTCAACATATTCAGGCAACCTGCCTGTAATCGCCAGCACACCCTGGTGCGCCAGGTCAGGATATTGTTGCTTCATCTTTTGCACAGAAAGGAATTCCATTGGAATTCCTGCCTCTTCGGCCAATTTGACCAGCTGCTGCATGCGCTGATCCTGACGTTCCTGGCTTAGCAGCAGTTTATGTACAGGGCGATGAGGTTTTTTTAGTAAAGCGGTCACCGCATGGAGACCATAAACCATTTGATCAGCCATTCTTCTTTTCCTCATCGACAGGTTCAAAGTCAATCTTTCGTTCATCCAGATCAACACGGGCAACCAGAACCGTCATTTTATCACCCAGGCGATAGGTCTGACTCGTCCGCTCGCCTACCAGCCGATGTTTTACTGCGTCAAAAGAATAATAATCATTACGAAGAGACGTTACATGCACCAGGCCTTCGACGTAGATTTCATCCAGTTCCACAAAAATTCCAAAACCGGTAACCGCAGAAATGGTTCCATGGAAAGTCTGACCCAGTTTGTCCTGCATATACTCACATTTTAACCAGGAAACCACTTCTCGGGTGGCTTCATCAGCTCTTCTTTCCGTCATCGAGCAATGCTTGCCTAATTTATTCATCTCATCATGGGAATAGCCGAATGAATCAGAATCCTTTTTATCCAGTAAATGCCCTATTGCGCGGTGGATCAACAAATCCGGATACCGGCGGATGGGAGAGGTGAAATGCGTATAGGCAGGATAAGCCAATCCAAAATGCCCTTCATTATCCTCACGATACTGGGCCTGTTTTAAGGAGCGCAGCATTACTGTTTCAATAAGGTGCCGTTCATGCTTGTCATGGATCATTGACAAGGTTTTCTGAAAATCTTTGGGGCTTGGCTTTTTTCCACCTTCCAAACGCAGACCAAGCTCTCCCAGAAATTGCCTCAAAGCAGTTATTTTGTCTTCTTCAGGCACCTCATGCACGCGATAGAGAGCAGGTATTTCTGCTTTTTCGAGAAAACGGGCAGTTGCCACGTTGGCTGCCAGCATGCACTCCTCAATTAATCGATGGGCATCATTGCGGACAACCGGTACTATTTTCTTTATTTTACGCTTCTCATCAAACTCAATTTTGGTTTCGGTGGTTTCAAAATCCATCGCACCACGTAATTTTCTTGCTTTAAGCAGAACTCTATACAGGTCATACAGATTTTCCAGCATTGGCCACAGCGGCTGGTGAGTCTCATCCGCATTTCCCTGCTCAAGCCAGTCACCCACCTGATTATAGGTGAGTCTTGCGTGAGAATGAAAAACTGCCCGATAAAAGCGGGAGCGAGTAATTTTTCCTTCAGAACTGATGGCCATCTCCGCCACCATGCACAGGCGATCCTGATGGGGATTTAATGAACAGATTCCATTCGATAAGGCTTCCGGGAGCATCGGCACCACTTTACCGGGAAAATAGACTGAATTACCCCGTCTGGATGCCTCCTGATCCAGTGCCGAACCTACTTTTACATAATGGCTCACGTCGGCAATAGCCACATAGAGCTGGAATCCGCCTTTGGGCTTCTTATAGCAATACACCGCATCATCAAAATCCCGGGCATCTTCACCGTCAATAGTGACAAAAGGCAGGTCCCTTAAATCGGTTCGTCCTTTTATCTGATCCTCGGTGACGCTTTGCGGAACACGAGTCATCTCTGACTGTACTTCCGAGGGCCATTCGGCAGGGATAGCGTGCGCATGGATAGCCACTTCTATTTCCATTCCCGGGGCCATATGATCCCCAAGAATATGAACTATTTTACCAATTGCCTGATTTCGTTTGGAAGGAAAAGCGATGATTTCAGCCAGAACCATCTGACCATTTTTGGCCTCAGCGGAAAAGCCCAGCGGAATAGCGATATCCTGAGTAAGACGCTTGCTATCGGGTATGACAAAACCCACGCCATGTTCGGTAAAAAATTTACCAACCACGCTTAGATTCCCATGTTCAATCACTTCATGGATTTGCCCCTCCGGACGACCACGCCGATCAAAACCGGATTGGAAGGCTAACACTATGTCGCCATGCATCACTGCACGCATTTCCGTGGCGGATAACACAAAATCATCGCTGCCATCATCGGGGATAAAAAACCCAAAACCATCCGGATGTCCCTGGACAGTTCCCCGCTGGAGATTAATGCGTTTCAGAAGGCAAAAACGATTGCGGCGGTCCTGCATTATCTGACCATCACGCAGCATCGCCTTTAAGCGATAGCCAAGAACTTCCTGTTCATTTTCATCCTCTACAGCCAGCCGGGTTAATAGCTGCTGACGCGTCATAGGGCGTCCGTATTCCTCCAGAACCTGCATGATAAACTCACGGCTGGGGATAGGAACCTCGTATTTTTCTTTCTCCCTTTTATAGTAGGGATCCTTTGATTTTTTGCTCACAATTCTCAATCTAATAATTATATTGTTCAGTCTACCATTTATTGAGACTGATCAGGTAATTTAAATCCTCGTCCCCCCAGGTTTGCTGACAGGGAAGCAAGGGGCATATTTTCTGCAGCCCAGAAGGTGCCGGCATTCTTTTCCGGAATTTTTACACCGGTCCAGGCACACACAGCGATCGTTCCCTCACAGGGAATCTGTTGCTCATGGCCCGGTCTGGATTCGATACAACTTAGCTCAAATTTCTTTTTATCGAGACTCAGCGCAGACCAATTACCAGCGGTCAAACGACTGCTCCACCCGGCACTCGCATCGGGCTCGGAAACCGGGTGAGTAATCCATAAATCAGATTCGGATAAATTATGGATCAAAATAACGACCGGCTGTTTTGTCTTTAACATCACGGTTTCACCCTGAACTGTTACAGGCTGGCAGGTAGTAGGAAAATTGTCTGCTCGACTTATTAAAGAGGGCAATAGAAGCAAAGCAGCTATAATTAATCTCATTAATAACCTCCTGATTTTGATAAACCTCGCGTTTCTGCGAAAGGCTGGCAATTGTCTACTGATAGTATCACAATTTTATAGACTGTACCTCTTGCTTTAGCTAGGCTATAGTGACTGTAATCACTATTTTTTATCCATTCTCGAGCTCGATTCAATAAGGTTATACAATGAAAAAATTGGCATTGGGGGTTTTACTCCTGTTTAGCAGCGTTTTGCACGCAGAAACCCTCACTGTCGGTACACTTCCCTACGCTCCTCCTTTTGAAATGGCCGCTGACAAATCCAATCATTTCTTTGGATTTGATATTGATATCATGGATGAGGTTTGTCGCCGCATTCAGGCTGATTGTCAGTTTATTCCCATGACTTTTGAACAATTAATGGTAAAAACCTATAGCGGAGAAATTAATCTGTCTATCGCAGCCATTACAATAACTGATGATCGCAAGGAAAGCTATCTGTTTAGTCTGCCTTATCTTCCCAGCAGCGGTCAGCTTCTGACCAGCACCAAATCGCCGATAAACGCCTTCAATGATCTGGCCGGAAAAAAAGTGGGCTCGGAAAAAGGCACAATTTTCAAAGAAATGCTGCTCGAAAAATTTAACAGCAACATTCAGATTATTGAATACTCGACGCAGCCCGAAATTTTTCAGGCATTGAGCAATAACGAGATTGACGCGCTTATTCTCGATGAAGGCTCCTCCAAATACTGGAGTGCTAATGGCGACTTCAAATTAATTGGTCCTGAAATGAAAATTGGTATCGGTTACGGTATTATGGCTAATAAAAGCGAACAGGCTCTTGTTGACCGTATCAATAAAGCCCTGCTGAGCATGGAAAATGATGGCACTTATGTCAAAATTTATTCCCAGTATTTTGACCAGACCCAGTAAGTTTCACAGCTGACAGAGATACATGCTACACTAGTGCCTTTTTACACCCAGGGTTTAACATATGCTTATTGATCTTGATGCCCTTTTTGATTTGCATGAGCAATCCATCATCCGCTGGAAAGAGGAAGCGCTTCGCTTCACTCAACAGGACTTTTTTGCTCTGGTTGAAGAAAACCATGCCTTTAACTTCCAGTTATGGAATGCTGAAGACAGGGCTCGACGTGACGACCAGGGTTATCAGTATGTTTATGAGGCAAAACGAGAAATCGACGGTTTTAATCAGCAGAGAAATAACCGTATGGAAGCTATGGATGAGTGGTTGTATAACAAGTTATCGCCCAGCACCTCAGCCAGCTGCCCTGTTCATTCTGAAACACCCGGTATGATCATTGATCGTTTATCCATTCTGGCTCTTAAAACCTATCACATGGATTTACAAACAAAGCGCGAGGATGCCAGTGAAGCTCATCGTCAATTATGCCAGCGAAAACTGGATACTCTTCACCTTCAACAGCAACAGTTGCAGCAATGTTTACGAGAATTCATTGAGGAAATCAGAGCAGGAAGCCGGACATTCCGAGTGTATCATCAGTTCAAAATGTATAATGATCCTACATTAAACCCATGCTTGTATCAGAAGAAATGATCGATGTACCCGCAGCATAAGTGAGTCTTGAGCTATCAGTCGGTTTGGAGTTATCAGATCGGCTAAATATTCCACGAGATCTGGGTGAATTCAGCGCTTTTATAGAAACAGCATCATCTTGTGAAGGTCTGCTTAGGGATATATCAGATTCTGGGTGACTTGAGAGGGAAAACATGGACGTTGAACGACGGTGAAAATTATTACGGGAGTCAGGATGTCGTTCAACAGGCCGTCCTGATCCCTGTTTCGATGTGGGACTGGGCTGCTCCTTCTGATTTTTCACCTCAGCTTCATCATAAGTTTTGTCTTCTTCGTAGTCATCGAAAGGCGGATAATCCTGGCCTTTACCAGCCATATTCTGCATTTCAATATCCTGGCCGTCCTTTTTGGACACAGCATCAATGGCATCACGTCCAAATCCACGCGCCAAAGCCCTTCCGCCCAAAATCAGCGAATGCACGACAGAACTCACTACCCCCAGCCCAACCATCAGCGGCGTGTCATGATAATGCCCATTTTTATCGACATCCTGTAATGGATTAAGGATAAAATCGGTCGCTTTGAGTCCTTTATTGGGGTTGGCCGCGCGCACTACTTCAAACCACTCCTGAAAGGGCTGTTGCGGCGAAGGATCAAGTAAAAGTCCCTCTGCCAGAACCGCTGCCACTTCCTCCTGGGCACTCATTTTTTCAGGATCCTGTAAATCCGTACAGTTTTTCAGAAAATCGGAGAGGCGGGAGTACGGATCTCTTTTTTCCGGCGTTTGTTGAATACGGTGCTTGTAATTGGCATACATTGTATAACCTACAAACCCGATCAACAGAGCCAGACCAGAAGATACAAAGGCAATTACTAACAGCGGTGGAAATGGAACAGAGGCTAAGGTCAGAAACGTGGCAGCAGAGAATACCATACTCGCCACCGCACCGTAAGCTGCTAAACCATTTTTTAAACCCGCCAGAAACGCTGAGGAATCTGAAAGTAAAACCAAATCCTGCAGGCGCTGACGCCGCTCGGCAAATCCTTTCAATATTTCATAGATTTCAGAGGTTAAAGCATCGTGCTGCTCTTTAAACTCTTTGTAATTATGCTTTTCCCGGGGCTGCGTGTATTCATCGAGGTGTTGCTTTTCATCAACCGATAAAGGCTCAAACTCGCTATCTCCAAGAGCCCGTTTGGCAAGAGAACCCAGATAAGCTGAACTTCTTTTAGAGATTTCCAGCGTCAAGGGCTCTAACTCAGCAAACTTCTGGGTCAGAATATCGCGATATTCCTGGGTGTATAGCGCCAGTTCAATTTTAGCCTGTGTAATCACCAGCTTACGCTGATAATCATACTCTTCATACAGGCGAGTGGCGACGCAGGTCACACAGTAAATAAGGCTGAACGCCGTCATGATGGCAAAAGCAGGTATAGACAGCGGGCATAAACTCATTACCCCCAGATAAAGGTAAAGGCTATCGATGATTCCGCCATAGGTAGCTGCCATGAGGGCCATCACTCGCACACGAGTAGTCTGTCTTCTGACCGCCGCACGAAACTCTTCAATCTCATTAGCAGCCAGGTCTTTTCTATCCTGAATCATATCCAGATATTTGGCATTCAGACGCATTGACTCTTTGCGTATGCTGAGCATGTGCCGATACCAGATGCGGTTGAGCGCTGCCAATATTCCAAAACTAAGTCCCATTGGCAAAATCAGAAAGTTAAATGCCTTGCTATTGTCAAGAACATTTGCAATTTGCAGAAGACTTCGTATTCCCTTATACGCATTTTTTAATGCTTTCATCACATCGCGCAGGTAGGGCCAACAGGTGGCTACAGCACTCTTAAACCAGTTTTTATCTTTCTCATCGAAATAATTACCCATGACCGACAGGGCAATAAGACTGATGGATTCGGTAATTGCAATGGAGATTCCAACTGGTGTTAGCAGCCAGTCGTGCAGGGCATCGGCAGAGTTTCGAGAAGAGTTTGTAAGAAGTAAATCCCAAAACAGTTTCAGATTACTAATGGAGAGATTGAAGGCATCGGTAACGGAATAGGCAATGTAAATATCGCCGTCATCATGGAGCTTTTTGGCAAGCAGCCTTGCTTGCGCGTCTAACCTGCCAGGTATTGCCAGCATGAAGGCGAGTGCTTGCGACAACCCTTTTTTATACATTTCTTCTGCATCGGGTTTTAACTCTTCTTCAACTTTTTTAAAGCTTTCAGACTTCGACTTCATGCTCGTCAGGCAACGGCTAAGATGCTGCGCATTCTACCGAATTACAGGATAGATGGCAAGAAAATTTTCACATTGATTTCAAAAGATACAAAAAGGCAGGACAGTCGACAATTTTATC
This sequence comes from Legionella genomosp. 1, assembly GCF_900640215.1. Classification (NCBI taxonomy): domain Bacteria; kingdom Pseudomonadati; phylum Pseudomonadota; class Gammaproteobacteria; order Legionellales; family Legionellaceae; genus Legionella; species Legionella genomosp. 1. The sequence continues at coordinate 210,572 of NZ_CAAAJH010000005.1, read as the reverse complement.
ACATTATTTTTTTTTTACAACCTATTAAACTAATCAATTTGTTCGTTTTTTGATTATTTGATAAAAAAAACCGGTTAAAACTCCATGGCCGGACTATATTCGGTTAATTATTAAAAAGTCAATAAAAACAGTATATTATATACATCACTGCTCCCGCAACGAGGCCTGCTGCCGGAATGGTCAGCAGCCAGGCAAGAAAGATTCGCCGTATGATTGACCAGCGTGTTCCTGACGCTCCCTGGGCTTCAACCAGCCCAACTCCCGCAATTGCCCCTGTGACTGTATGCGTGGTTGACACCGGAATTCCATATTCTGTAGCTACGAAAATGGTTATGGCTGCTCCTGTTTCAGCGGCGCTGCCTTTGAGAGTATTCAATTTGGTTATTTTATTCCCCATAGTGTGCACAATTCGCCATCCACCGGCGAGAGTTCCCAGGCTTATCACCAAATGGCAGGAGATAACTACCCAGAATGGTATATAGAACTGATCACCCAACCAGGACGCTGAGAAAAGCAGGACTGCAATTATGCCCATGGTTTTTTGCGCGTCATTGCCGCCATGGGTCAGACTGAGAAATGCCGAAGATGCAAGCTGCAACAGTTTAAAAGTCCGCCGTATCTGTCTTGGATGAGAGTTACCAGCGGCAATTTTATAAACACCTGTAAATAGGAAGCCAAGCAACATTCCAAGAACGGGAGAAATGAAAATACCGGCGATCACTTTAAGAAAGCCCATTGGGATAAGTGCTGTAAATCCGGCTTTGACGACCGCGGCTCCCGCTAATCCTCCGACCAGAGCATGAGAGGAACTGGAAGGTAAACCATAATACCAGGTCAGCAAATTCCATGAGATAGCACCGATCAAGGCAGCGAAGATTAATGGCGCGCTCACAATTGATGTGTCAATTAAGCCGCTGCCAATGGTTTTGGCAACCATTAAATTAAAAACCAGAAAAGCGATAAAATTGAAAAAAGCGGCCCATAATACGGCTTGGCGAGGGGTTAATACACCAGTGGTCACAATGGTGGCGATTGAATTGGCGGCATCATGAAAACCATTAATAAAATCAAAAACAAAGGCAATCATGATAACCAGAATGATGAACCAGGCAGAATCCATAATTGTCATTTCCAGTTATGCGTTAATCTGACCTTTTGGCCAGGCTTTATACAGCTAAACTAATACACAATATTTCAAGATCTGTTTGAAAATCCGAAACTCTGGGTTAATCATTTTCTTTGAGAAGAGGTTTAATGCGCACTTTGGCAATCCTCGCACCCTGCATCTGTTCAATCCTGGCAATAAAATCATTAAATTCAATGCTTTCACCTTCGGTCGGCACTGATCCCAACTGATGCAAAATTAAACCGGCAATGGTTGCCGCTTCTTCCTCCTGCTCTTCAGACAAACTAAGCTCCCGATGCAAGGCACGCTCAATGGTATAAAGCGGGCAATCGCCTTTTACTGTAAGTGATCCGTCTTTATGTTCAACCCAGGCATCCTGCGTTTTATGAAACTCGTCTTTAATTACCCCCAGAACCAAATGCAGTAGATTATCCAGGGTGATAAAGCCAATTATTCCTCCCTGACGACTGACAATCAGAGCAAAATGCGGCATTCCTTCCTGAAAGCGCCTCAGTAAAACCAGTGCAGGCATGCGATAAGACACTTTAGGAATCGGCCTTACCAATTCCTGAAGATTCAAAAGACCACCCTTTTCTGTTCTATGCAGCAAGGGTTGTATGTCTTTGACATGCAGAAGACCAATGATTTTCTTTGTTTTCTGATCAAAGACGGGATAGCGGCTGTAGCGATAACGGTTCAAAATGTCTATCAGGCTATCCTTTTCAACAGGATTGGGCAATTTAATCATGTCATTGGAGGACTGCATGACGTCATCCGCACGAAGATCCGCAAGCTCTAAAGTTTGCGCCAGAATATTGCTTTCCTGCGGACTCAGCTCGCCATGCTGCTGACTGGATTGCAGGATTAACTTGATTTCCTCACTGGAATGGGATTGTTCGCCGGGATGTATCACATCAAGCCCTAGCAATTTCAGAAAAAAATTGGATGAGTAATTGAGCATCCAGATAATAGGAAACATCAGCCAGTAAAAATAATAGAGAGGAGCAGCAGTCCATAGTGAGATTTGCTCGCTTTGCCGAATCGCTAAGGACTTGGGCATCAGCTCTCCGACAACAATGTGTAAAAAGGAGAGCAGCGAAAAGGCAAAGACAAAGCTGATAAATTCAACGAGGGCCTGACTTTGAATACCCATTTGATGCAGCAGCGGCGAAATCAGCTCGGAAAAGGCTGGTTCTCCAATCCATCCAAGACCAAGAGAGGCCAGGGTAATACCTAGCTGACAGGCGGAGAGGTAGGCGTCAAGCTGACTATGCACTCTGGCGAGGATCCGGCCGCGCCAGGGATATTCCTCCGCGATAATTGCCGCACGAGTCGTGCGCAAACGGACCATGCCAAATTCTGCCGCCACAAAAAACGCATTGAGCAGAACCAGGAGAAAAGCTGCGACAATTAATAAAATAGTCATGGTTAGATATAATAGGCGGTTTTAGTCATTATTTTAGAGACTACAGACATCATCTTTTTTATAGGCAAGGGCAGATCCATTGCTCCCGCTTCAATCGCTTCATGGGCATGATTACTTTCGTCCTGTTCCATTTCCTCGATAATTGCACGTGATTTGTGATCCTCAGCAGGAAGATTTTTTAAATGATTTTTAAGATGTGTGGAGACCTGGTTTTCTGTTTCGGCCAGAAATCCCAGACTCACCTTATCGCCAGCCAGACCAGCCACCGCTCCCAGAACGAGTGAGCCGGCATACCAGACAGGGTTTAAAATACTGGGTTCACTGCCCAGTTCTCTCAAACGCTGCTCACACCAGGCAAGGTGATCCACCTCTTCACTGGCAGCCTGGGTCATTTTTTCCCGGACGTGATCCAGGTTAGCGGTGAGCGCCTGCCCCTGATATAAGGCCTGCGCACATACTTCCCCAGCATGATTCACGCGCATCAGGCCGGCAACATGCTTCCTTTCCTGCATGCTTAAATGCGGCTCCTTAAGCCCCTGTGCCGGGGATACCCTCGCCGTTTCCCGTTTTTCCGGTGGCAAAAGGCTGCGAATTGCCGTATCAATTTGAGCAAGGCATTGATCAAGCAAGTTAAATTCTCGCATTATCTCATCCAGTTAAACAGTTCAATTATTATTATGTTAGCCTGTTTATCGTTTGAATACGAGTCCAGGAAATCAGTGGGCCAGGATGAGCAAAAGCGAGGGGGATTATTCTGCACTAAACTATATAAAACCATTTTAAACAGAATAGAGCGATGAAGAACGATTCGTTTAAGAAGCTGAATGATAGAAAGGGTAATTACTCCGATGAGGACATTGATGCGCTATTCAGGCAAACCAATGACCTGCAGGATAAGGAGCTTGCTAAAAAAGAGAAGCAACGCGAAAAATATGATCCTTTTAATGAGGATGAGTTTGAAAGCTTTGATCCAAATGAAAGCTAGTCGATTTTACTAGTGAATCTAATTTGACTATTATTAAAGTGAAGGGCATTGAAAGATGCCGTTAACTTAAGATAGGGAGATCTCTATGTTAGGATGGGCACTTATTTTTCTGGTGATTGCAATTATCGCAGGCGCCTTTGGCTTTGGGGGAATTGCATCCACAGCAACCAGTATCGCTAAAATTCTGTTTTTCCTGTTCCTGGTTGTGTTCGTTGTTTTACTTATTTTGAACTTGTTTGGCGGCGGAACGCCACCTCCAGTTTAATCCTTGCAATGGTAAAAAAGACACCTTCGGGTGTCTTTTTTATTCAGGCATTAAATAACATTTGCAATTGAGCCGTTAACTGTCCGTATCCTGCTTCAATATTAATATAATTTTCCTTTCCCAGAAAGTAAGACAGAGAACCATCATCCTGGGCCGTGTCTGATTGTAATGCGACGTTGAATGCCAGACGTTTCAACCTATAAAATTCTTCTTGCCGGGTCACAAAGAAAAAATTACGGAAATTGGAATTGCGTAAATAATTCAGCGCCTTGGCATCCGGTGCCAGAGGATGCTTCGGAAAATACTCCTGGATGGAATAGCCCTGGTTGTTGTGCACCGCAATGACTTTTCCGGGAGGAATCAACTCAAGAATGGCTTTGGCAAATCGTCTGACTTCGCGATGCGCAGACGGTGAATAGTTACCATACTGCGTTAAGGTTTTTTTGATGCCCGCATCAGTAAATATCCGATTGGGGTCAAATTCATAGCGCTGCTTTTTGAGGTAGAAGACAATGTTCCGTTTTCCAGAATGATGTAAGGTAATTAATGTGCCGCCGTTAGAATCCACATAAAGCTTGGCAGCCTGTAGAGCGGTATTCTCATTTTCATGCAAATGCACCAGAGTTTTTCCCTGGCCGGCCTGGCGAATGATCTGGATTTTAGCATCGCCTAAATTGAAAGGGTGAATTTCAGTATGAAAAATTCCTGTAAACAGAAAATAGAGATAGCTGAAATAAATCATGTTGGGTCCATTAATTTTCCAATGGGCAAATTTTATACTTTTCTCGAGAAAAAAGCACCTGCTGAATTTATAAATATTCAATTGAAAATGATTATCATTCGTGTATGATATCTGGCTTCTAGCTTAAATGGATTTAAGATGAAATTAGCCGGTTTTTGTCTCATGGCCCTGGGCGGCTTTGCATTTGCTTTTTCACCGCGCTGTGATGTTCACACCTGGCATGACATCCGTAGTACCGACGGCAGTTGGAAAATAACGATGAGAATGATCAGCCAGACAGGTTTACTGGTTGACGAATCCTGTCAGCCAGTAAATGAATTTAAGATTTCACCCACGCAGGGATTGCGATATGGATTCGGTTTTTCTAATAATGCCAGTTTCGATATTGCCTACACGATTACCGCCATCAGGGAAGCACCGGGATTTGAATCCCAGGCCTGCGTTTTTGTAGTCACTGCCAATGGACCAGCACAACCAGACATTAATGCACTGGCGTATCATGGCGCAAATTGCGCCTGGAAAGTAGTTCCAGGCATTGGAGAAGACTTTACGGTCGGTTAAACTGGTTATTTATGGTCACAGCCTATTCAAGGATTTTAATGCCTGGCCATTCGTTTTAATTAAGCAGGAGAGAATATGTCTCTACTGAGATCTGCATTTGCTGGTTTAGGAACCGCATCCGGAGTGGCCTGGCCTTTTTTAGGGCTTTCCGTAGCCATCTTTGGACTGGCTGCAGGCAGCGGTGCCGCTGTTAGCCTCGGAGTTTTAAGCGGCGGCCTTTTTGCTCTGGTATCGATACCGGTCCTTTACTGGACCTATCAACATTTTCAGAAAAAAGAGAACAAATTATCCGACAAATTCAAGCGCTACTCAGAAGAGTATCTCAATCAATTTTATCTGCTGATCAATCAGGCTCAACTGGCCTATCAGAAGCAATGCGAGGCGAATAGTGGCTTCAATCAGAACTTCTATCAGTTCCTCAGAAACTGGCTTAATGAGATGGAATTAAATTCCTCTCAGGACTTCTCCCTGAATTTGCAATTCCTTGCTTGCCTGAAACAAAATAAACAGCAATGGCTGCATGTCCTGACCTTGCAGGGTGATGCGCGTAAATCGGCTTTAAGGAAGCCATTATATGAGTTTTTACTGCTTAGCTTTCATTCCGAACATGCAAAAGGGGCAACTGCTGATCAAAAAAGGGAAATCGCATTTATCGTGTTTGCGGGGGCCTTTGGTTCGGTAGCAGGATTTAGTTCAGGATTTTCAAGTTTATTGAGCAGTATGGGTTTATTTGCCGGACTTGGCAGTTTCCCTGTTCTATGCCTTGGGATATTGGTTTTAGCCATTGGTCTTGCGCTGTTTGCTGCCAGTCAGGCCGTTGAGCTGAGCGATCAGCACTCCAAAAAGAAATGGCTCTATAAAAGTCTTAAAGCATCCAGACAGCATTTGGAGACACTGCAAAATGAGCCGGTTTTTTCTGCAGAACAATTCAAATCAGAGATCAGTACAAAAGATACTGATCATTATCCTCCCTTGATACATAATACGGCAAGCAAGCCTGGCTCATCCGCTACTTGCTGCGAGTCTCTCGGTTTTAACTCAGGACAAGGCCTGGGATAATTGACTGTACGTTTTGGAACTGTTCATTATGCAAAAATCAAAAAAAATTAACTGCCCTATCTGCGGCAAAACGAATACCTGGAAGCCGGAAAACAGCTTTCGCCCCTTTTGCTCGGAGCGCTGCAAATTAATTGACTTGGGCGAATGGGCGTTTGAAACCCGCAGAATCCCCGGCGCTTCAGTTTCTCCGCAGTCAACTGATGATGGCGAGGATGATTTTTCTAAACAATAGAATGTCGGGCGAAGCGCCCGACCTACGCTGTTTTCTCTCTTTTGGCCTAGATTGAGGCGGCAATTGCCTTGCTGATATCTGGCATTATATTCTCAGAGCCTATCAAATCATTCACTCCCGCTTTTTCCAGTTTGTATGTTACCCGGGTATTCGCTCCGGAGAGAATGACTTTCACGCCGCGGCGCTTGAGATTGCCAATCGCTTCTTTTAAGGTTTGCAAACCAGTGATATCAATAAATGGCACCCAGCGCAAATGAATGATCAGCACTTTGGGGTCGGTATGTGTGGCAGCCAGCGCATGTTCGAAATTTTCAACTGCGGCAAAAAAGAAGGGGCCTTCGACGGTATAAACCTGAGTACCCGCTGGCAGTTTTTCAATGCCATTTTCTTTTAATTCCTGCTGGATATCTTTTTCATCCGCCTCACGTACTTCGACACTGGAGGCCATACGGCGAACAAAATGCAACACCGCCAGAATCACCCCTATATTCACCGCAATCACTAAATCAGCGAAAATGGTCAGTGCAAACGTCACCAGGAGGATGACAATATCCGCGCGCGGAGCCTGCTTAAGCATTTTGATGAAATGGCGCGCTTCACTCATGTTCCAGGAAACGACAAATAGAATGGCCGCCAGAACTGCCAGAGGCACATTAACCGCCAGCGGCGCCAGCACCAGAATAATCAGCACCAGCATCAGCGCGTGAACTATTCCGGATAAAGGACTATTTCCACCATTACGAATGTTGGTCGCTGTTCTGGCGATAGCTCCGGTGGCAGCAAAACCGCCCAGAAACGGCGCGACAATATTGGCCACCCCTTGCCCTATCAGCTCCTGATTGGAATTATGTTTTGTACCTGCCATTCCGTCTGCTACCACAGCAGACAAAAGTGACTCAATCGCACCTAGCATGGCAATGGTAAACGCCGGACCAATCAGTTCAATAATTCTTGCTGTTGTGATCGGAGGAAAATTAAGTGAAGGCAAGCCTTGCGGAATCCCGCCAAACGCCTTACCAATCGTGTTAACGCCTTCAAATTGAAAGATGGCTTGCAAAGCAGTGGCAATAATCAATGCGATTAATGGAGCAGGGATGCGCTTTAAAAAGGATATACGCGGTGCGATGATAAGCACTGCCAGAGAAAAAAGGGCAAGCAAGGTAGTTGTCAGATGAAATTGCGGCAAGGCTTGAATTAATTGCCAAAGCTTCTGATGAAAATGTTCACCCGAAATCGCCGGTAAACCAAAAAAGTCCTTCCATTGTCCAACCCAGATAATAACAGCTATCCCCGCTGTAAACCCGACGATTACAGGATCAGGGATAAATTTGATGATGACTCCCAAACGGGCAAGTCCTAAAAAGAACAGCATAAAGCCCGCCATGATGGTAGCAATCTGAAGACCATCAATGCCGTATTTAGCGGTGATACCAGAAAGAATAACGATAAAAGCACCAGTTGGTCCGGCGATTTGTAAACGGCTGCCGCCAAATACAGAAACGAGAAACCCGGCAACAATCGCCGTGTAAATACCCTGCTCTGGCTTCGCCCCGGACGCGATAGCAAATGCCATGGCTAAAGGCAAGGCCACAACCCCAACAATAGAGCCTGAAACAATATTGGATAACCAGAATTTACGGTTTAATAATCCGGCACGATACGCTTCAAGAATGGCAATCATGAATTACTCACTGAAACAAAATTGTCCAGAATTATAACCTATTGCAGAGAATCAGAACAGCCCCCACCCTCCCTGCAATCTCACTGCCGTTAAGTTAAGGAAATGATGTCCTTCCCGCGAAGGCGGGAATCCATTCCTCAATTGGCATTATAGCCAGCTCAGAGATGGATCCACGCCTTCGCGGGGAAGACAGTTTAATATACAACTGAGCTAAACTTGGCAGTGCCTGCAAATCTTCAGGCAGGAATGGATACTTGGGAAGCTCTCTTGCTTTTCCAGTCACTGTAGAGAGCGATGGATAAACTACAAAAGGCAAGATAGCTGACTGCATAGAGCAATGAGGCCATAGCTGGAGAGGCCCATCCAAAAACCAGTTGCGTCAGATAATTCTTGAAATTAAGCATCTGGCCTTCTCTTTCAATATGAATCATAAATTGCAGTTTGAGGAAGATGATATGAAATACGTACAAACTTAAAGCATTCGCTCCCCAAAATTTAAAGAGGCCGCATGCGTTCTGTTTTTTCTTCAGATCAATCAGCCAATAGCAAAAGCTAAACGCTAAAATAGCCAGGCCGCCAGACCACAAGACAAAAGAGCTTGACCACAGGCTTTTGTTTACAGGAAACCAATGCCCCCAGCACCAGCCAGAAACACAAAGCGACAATCCCAATATAAGCAGTATGCCAAGTCGATTTTTTTCTCGAGCTCCGAGAAGAATATGAGCGCTTAAATTACCAAGCAAGGCCGTGCTGATGGCAGGAAATGTCGATAAAATTCCTTCAGGATCATAAAGCGGTTGATATAAATGCGCCGTCGGAATAAGCAGCCTGTCCACATAAGCCGCCAGATTGGATTCCTGAGTCAAACTGCCAACTACTGCTCCCGGCACGGGAAAATAGGCCATGAAAAGCCAATAAGCTATTAAAATCATCACGGCAAGCGCCACTTGAAACCGTATACTGGTTGAAAGTTCTAATACCGCTGCAAAGAAATAACAGATGGCGATGCGCTGTAATACGCCTGGAATTCTTAGCGTTTCCAAGGAAAAATGAGGGATTGCGTTGAGCAATAGTCCACATAGAAACAGCATGATACTGCGTTTTAAAATCTTTGAAATCAGCTGCCCGGTCTGCAATCGTGCTCGACTGGATTGAACTGAGAAGACAGCTGAAACACCCACCATAAAAATGAAAAAAGGAAAGACAAGATCTGCCAGACTGCAACCATTCCAATGAGAATGAGCCAGAAATCCATAACTTTGCGGATTTCCTGGGCTATTGACAAGAATCATTAACGCCACAGTTATTCCGCGAAATACATCAAGGGACAACAGTCGGGGAGGAGTCTGATTAGCGGAAATGAAGGCAGTCAATTTATTCCTTGGGCAGCATGCTTTGTTTAAATTTGACTATATGTTCATAGGCTTCGTCAATGCGTGATTCCTTAATTTCTCCCGATTTGACTTTGGCTTCAATAATATCGATAACCTGCCTGGGATCCTGTGCCTTGTCGGTAATTTGATTACCAAAAATGAACATATCAACACCCGCATTAATAGCCAGCGGCAATGAATCTTCCAATCGGTAATGCTCACTGACCGCTTTCATTTGCATGTCATCAGTAATGATTACCCCATTAAAATGCAGATTTTGTCTTAGAAGACCGGTTAATATTTTATACGACAAAGTGGCCGGTAGACCTGACTCATCCAGTTGTCTATTGACAATATGGGCGGTCATAATCATACCGCAGGCGGAATTGCTGTTGATTAAATCGCGATAGGGGTTCAGCTCATAGGAATGCCAGGATTGGGTCACATCAACAAATCCCAGATGCGAATCCGCTGTTGAACTGCCATGCCCGGGAAAATGCTTGTAGGCACATTGAACGTTTTCTTTTAAAAAACGACTGGCCATAATATCCGCATAATAACTCACCTGTTCCGGATCGGCGGAGAAACTTCGATTCAGTAAGCCGATAATCGGATTTTGGGGATTCACATTGACATCGAGAATAGGCGCAAAATCAAGATTAAAGCCAGCTTCTTTAAGGGTAGTTGCCATTGTCTGGGCCGCTTGCCCTGCCTCAGCCTGACTCATTTTTCCGACATCCACTGCAGACCAGGTTTTAGGAAAACCATAATCCTGCTTCAGGCGATCCACAGCTCCCCCCTCGTAATCCACAGAAATAATCAGGGGTAATTGAGGGCGCTGGGCTTTCTCATTGGCTAAACGGGTCAACTCCTGCAGATCTTCATTGAGTTTCTTAACCTGAGCGGGACTTTCGATATTTTTATCAAATGACAGGGTTTTGTAGTTATAATCAAACAGTATTACACCGCCCAGATTGTATTGCTCTATGTCTTTTATAATCGCGGCATTGGAATCTACATTTTTACCCTCAAAGCCGACAATCAGCATTTGCCCTATTTTTTCGCGCAGGGAAATTTCCCTGGCAAAAACAGGAGCATTGAACAATGCGACCGACAAAGCGAGAATGGACAGTTTGAATCTCACACTTAACTCCTAGTCAAGAAATGACAAAATTGCCGTCAAATTATATCAATAGACACAAATAAACACAAACTCATTGAGTTTACCCTGTCTCACGCCTTTTTCTGCTCAGCGATATAAAAAAACAGTAGATATTACTCATACACCAGAATGAGCAGAACTTAATCACATGATAATATATTATACTTATAGAGCACAAACCAACCACTGTTTACTATGCCAGGAAAAAAAGCTCCCAAAGGAAAGTCTCCGCGAGAGGTCGTTATTGCGCCACCAGCTCAGTTATCTGAAGCTGAATTAACCAGATTTCGCCAATTGAATGATCATCAGCAAGCATTGGTGGGACAATTATCTCAATTCAGCAGTAAAAAATTTGAAATCGCGCCTCAGCTTATGGAAGGAGTCGAGCTCTTAAACGAGCTGGAGAAATTTCTGGAGATAATTCCCAGATTTGAGCGAGGCATGGCAAGGATTGAATCGAATCAGTTGACCACTGAAGATCAGGAAAGTCTGATTCGCTTACTTGAAGCAGAGCAAAAAAAATTGCTGGATGAAAAATCCGGTATGGAGCAGCAATTACGGGAGATATCGGATGATGCTCTAAAGGGCTCAATCAGGACTACAATCAACGATATGGCAGAAAAAATCAGATTTCTGCAAACCGTTATTGTTTCTGTTAAAAAAAACCACACCACCGCACTGCAGCGAACGCAAATCTCACTTCTGATACTTCCGGAGCGAATTAATCAATTACAGAAAACTTTAGAAAATATTCAGCCATCTTTTGCCCATTTACAGTCTCTGGAAAAGACTCCTCTGACATCGATAATTACTGCAGCCAGTGAACTGTATGCGAATGCCAAAGCGGAACTGAATAATCAGCGAAGAGATCTCGGCGCACCACAGGCCGGACCTGCCAATCAGAATTCTCGTAAAATCGACTCCTGGTCGGCTGAGATAGAAAAACTAATGCAGGAATTTTTAGCCGTACGCGATGCAATGCCCGCTGCAGAAAACCCCCAGACCAACCTAATCAAGCTGTTCAATCTCAAGTGGCAGCTGCAGCTTAAGCATTTTGAAATTCGTCAGGGCATTAAATTAATGGCTGACGAACTGGAGATCAATAAAAAAGATACTGAAATTAATGAGAAGCAGCAGCAAATTCCTGGAAAAATAGATCGATTAAGGCAAATCCTGGCTGCTATCCAGACCAACCAGATTTCACTTCCACAATTTAAAGAACTGGAACGCCAAATACGCATGGCTTTAGAAGAAAATGAAAAAACAGCCACTACTGCTCCTCTGAGCAAGGCTGAACTGCAATGGGACAATCGAAGCGAACTGGCGCCTGTTTTACTTGGACAGCGCGACACGCGCCTTAAGGGTCTGAATGAACAAAACCAGCGTCTCGATGAACTATTAAACAACCTCAGTCAAACATTGGAAGCTGAGAAACAACGACTGCAGCCCCTTCAGGAGCAGTTGATTTTAGCCTCCAGGAAGCAGGCTCTTCTTGTTCAGCTAGGGCTCACCCAAGAGCGTAAAAATTTATTCCGCAGTTTTAATCTGTTATTAAACAGCGATATCAGGACTCTGCCGGCGGATAACTTTGGCAATACGATGCATAACCTGTTAAGCCTCTTTCGTTGGGAAGATCCGGAATTTAAAGTAGAAAAACTCATTAATCAGATTAACTCGGAAACTGCAGCAGCAAAACAAACATTTAACAGCAATTGCCCTGATTTAAATATTGGACCTAATTCATTCCAATTCAATGGCAAAAACTATGAGCCGGCCACTATCATTTCACTTCTGATAGCAAACCGCAGTTTCCTGAATAACCTGCCTTCATTCAAAACTGCCAATGACGATTTGAAGAGCCTTATTAATAAAGGAAATGAAACAGAGCTATTACATTATCTCGAAAAACAGCTGCATGATTATCTGATTGCCTATACAAAGCTATCAACGGCATTTGCCGAGGGAGCGAATGAGCAGACCAATTATTCTCAAGCCTTAATGCAACTGAATGAGAACAGGCCTGTGTTGGACAGTATACTCGAGCTGGGAGGGCAAGCCGCCGATCATGAACGTATCATTAAGCAGCGTGAACAAAAGGCCCTTGAGGAAGTCGCCGCCGCTGAGAAAGCCGAGGAGGAGAAGCAATTGCAGAAATTGCAAACGGAGGCAGCTATTAATGACACGGTGGATATCCTGAGCGCACAATTGAAAGTTCAGTTAAACAAAAATCTGCTACTCACTCAACAGGTCGAAGAGATTATTTACAAACTTACAAAAGAGGCACAACGCATCAGCGAAAAAGACCCAGCCGACCCAAGAATCATCGTGCTTCGAAATATTAGTCAGCAGGTTTTTGCTCCCTTTCAGGATAAACTTAAAGACCTAAAGGAGCGAATTCAGCTATCGAGTACTCAACTGATCGCAGCTACTATGGAAAATACAAAAGAAGAACTATTTAATTATGTTCAGGAAACTAATCAGCTCGGTGCCTCAATACCCAGTCAGGTGTTCCAGCAGCTAAACGATCGGGAGCTCGAAAAGCTGTCTGCTGTCAAACAAAATGCCTTTCTGCGATTGATTGACTGGCTTATTCGGCCCTTGTTTTCCAAACGTTCCGACAGTATATTTGCCACGACACTTGAAAAAAATCTGAGTAGTTTTAGAGAAAAGTTTGTATCACAAAATAAAACCGACCCGACTACCGAAGACGAGATCAAGAGTATTCAGATTCCCCAGCGGAATTGATTGTTTAATGCGGACCCAACGTCTTTTGAATTAATTGCGCCTGTTTTACATTTTCGATAAAATCCTGCTTGGAGGATTCAAGATAATTTTTGATGGCGGGATGAGTAGCAATGGGTTTAAAATCCTGCTCAAAAAGCGTTAAGGCCTTGCTGGAATTACGAATCTCAAATTCGAGATATAAGTTATCCAATTGGCTGTTTTCCGCTTCGGAAAGTTCTTTCAACTCCTGATTTTTTACACTGCGCAATTTCAATGCCGTGGCTGCATCAATAGTTGAAATGCCTGTCGTTTTGCTTAAATGATAGATTTCCTTTAAATGATGCCGGGCTTGCTGCTCAAGTTTTAAGGCAAATTGCTGTATCACAGCATTGTTTGATCTTTTATAAACATAGCGTGCCAGCGCCGACTGATTTTCATTGATCACCAGCAAGTTAGCCAGCACCGCCCCATCTTGTTGCTGGGGTAAAGGGCCCAGGGTTGAATTATTCTGATTTACGGCAGCAATTTGCAAAAGCCCCAGCAAAAGCAGGCAGATAATACCCATTTTTGTTTTCATATTCAGGCATCAGGAACATCGGCTTAATTTAATTATAGCGATTAACAAATCGATTTTATAATTTTACTGTATTTGGCATTTACTGGATTATAACTTTCACGCTCTTCAAAAAGACTATCCCTATCAATTCTTATGTCCTTCATCAGGGCCAATTTAAAATTTCGCCATTCCGGCAAATGGCCTGATTTACTGCCATTACTTACCTGATAGGCATGCAGTTGCTTACTGCCATTTAAAATCCCGTAATGATGAGGTTCAACCCGGCGAGCATGTCCATCATAGGAAAAAAGCAGATGGCATTTTTTCATGATCGCCGCGGCAATGGTCGTCTCTACAGAAGGCATAAGTCAGCCTATTGCGCTTTTACTGGCGTTTTAACCGTTTCAAGTACCTTGATATTATCGACAAAACACTTGGTCTCACCGCTCCAGGGCAGTACAAATTGATCACAGTGATATTTCAATACCACATGCCGATTATTTTCCATAGCGGAAATGGCCTGATTAACCAGGTCAGATTTAAATTGCCCCAAAGTGAAGTGAAACTCTCTGCCTGTCGCCCCACTGGCATTATCCAGCCCTCCGCGAATCAGTTCACCCTCCCAGGTTCCCCAATAACGGCCTTCTTTCGCCACCTTTACGATAATGCCCGATTTCTGGCCTGATTGAACCGTCCAGCATCCTGTCAGCAGAGGGGTTGTTGCCAGAAGTATTCCGAACAACAGTTTTTTACTCATTCTTTTCTCCAGAACAGTTTTAGAGGTATATCTGCTAAGTATAGAGAATTTCTAGAATTTTCCGATAGTTTTTTTATGTGCGGCAGTTATTCTTAAAATTATCTTTCTGTTCTTAGTTAAAGGGGATTTACATGCCGGTCAACTTGCTATTGAATAAAGTCCCTAGAATCCAAACAGGCTATTCTTATGTCAGATAATAGAACCGTGGTAATTATGAGAGTATTCTTATCGAGGCCGGTATTGATCCACTCCAATACGCAGTGAATAAAAACGCAATCCCGGTAAAGGATATTTTTCTTCCGGGAGTAGACTATAATTGCCTGAAAGAAATACTCTCATAATGCATCAGGCTTTTTGCCATCTTACCCGAAAGCTATGATTGAGCCAGCGTAATTCCGCCTCGCTTCCCGCTGATATTGAAGTCACCCCTGCCGGCGTACCGGTATAAATTATGTCCCCCGCTTTGAGCGGGAAAAATTGACTGATGTAAGCGATCACATCGGCTGGCTTCATCATCATTTGGGATCCTCTGGCCGATTGTCTGACAACTCCGTCGATAAGCAGTTGAAATTCCGCCTCCAGATAATCAGGGAATTGGTGACGGGGAATCCACGGGCCAAGAACTGCCGCATCTTTAAACACTTTGGCAGTAGTCCAGGGATGCCCCTGTTTTTTGAGTAGGGTCTGACGTGCTCTTAAGGTCATATCCAGCCCAAGCGTCACATCTGAAATCGCATTTGAAGCCTCTTCAACACTCATCTGATACCCATCGCGGGCAATGCGCAAGGCAATTTCACATTCAGGCTGAACAGCTGAATCTTCAGGAAAATACAAATCAGCTTCCTTATCCCAATCATTGAGCTGCCTGAGCACGCTGGCAGGCTTCAAAAATAACACCGGCTTTTCCGGTACCGCATCGCCAAGCTCCAGAGCATGCTCGAGATAATTCTTTCCCACACACACAATTTTATCGATAGACATTGTTCGTACCTTCTATTCAGCCTTTCAGGAGTTTAGCTTAAACCCGTTTAGAGGCAAATACTGACACAGGATTCGATGTAGGAATCGGGTCTTACCAGAATAACCTGATTTTTGTAAGGTGAATTATCTGTCCAGTAACTGTCATCTTGATTAGTTGAATAAATCTGAATGCAATTAACCTCTTCCTGTAAATCCTGGCTGATGACCTGATTACCAAAAACAAGCAGGTTGAATTTTCGATAATCCAGAAGCGAATAGATTCTAGTTCTGGTTTCTCCCTTAAAGACCTCGAAATCAAAAAGCCTCGTACCGCAAAGTACAGCTTCTCCATAACGGATTCCCATGCCGGTTATGTTCCCTGCCCGCTTTTCTATTATTTTTACGTAATCCTGAGCATGGCTCCCTTCTTTCGCATATTTGGTAGAACGGACCAGCTCGGCGGAGGTTTCAAGCACTGAGTGCGCCACGGGTTTGCGCTCTTCCTCATAGGTTTGCAATAGACTGGCAGGTGCGCTTCCCTTGATTACCCGGTTTAACTTCCACATCAGATTGAAGGCATCCCCAAGGCCGGTGTTAAGACCTTGCCCACCATTCACCGAATGGATATGGCATGAATCGCCGGCAAGAAAAATACGCTCCTGTACAAAGAATTTTTCGGCAACCGATTCTTTAACTGAAAATTGCGAGAACCAGACAATTTCTTTAAATTTCAGGCTATGGGGTTTAATGGCCCGATTAATTTTGTCGATTGCATCCTCAAGGCTAAACTCTTTGGTATCCATTCTGATGTAAAATCGGTCGATAGGTTCTTCCCTGGGGATCCAGGCGACATCGGAAGTTTCTGCTTGAAACACAATAATCTCCGGAACTTTGGGGAAGTCGGTTTCAATAATCCCATCGATTACCGCCCAAATCAGTTGCGGACGAATAATATCAAAGGCTATGTCAAAATGATTACGGACAAAGGAGCGCGAACCATCGGCACCGATTACATAACGTGACTGGACCTGTTCACCATTTGAGAGTGTAGTCAGACAGGTTTCATTATTGAGCTCAATATGCTCAATTTTCAAGTTTCGTTTAACCGGAGCGCCTAAGGCTTTTAATTTATGATCTAAAAGATTTTCCAGATACGACTGTCCAAGCATCAGAAAATGTTTATGAAAGCAGCCCTCCAGAGACTCCCACCATGAGGACTGGCGAGAAATGAATTCGCCATTCGCCCAGACTGAACTGGTATTGCAGGTTTTTCCAAGCGGATACAATTCCTTGAATAAACCCGCCACTTCAAGGAGCTGAAGGCTGCGTGCATTGAGCGCGTCCGCCCGGCCGCGATCCAGAGGGCCGCTGGACTTATCCGCAATTATCGTTTTAAGACCGGAAATCTGGCCAAGATAAGCACACAGAAGCCCTACAGGGCCTGCCCCCACAATTAAAACATCCGTGGCGGTTTTACTCATTGATGGGATTCCAAATGAGGATTATCAAAAGGCGGATCACTTAAAACATGTACCCGCTGCAAATGCCTTGGCGACCTGGAAACAAATCCCTCGCGCCCGTGTAAAAGTGAAAAATTATCGGCAATCACTATATCATTGCTCTGCCAATCATGAGCATAAAAAGTGTCCGGCGCATACAGGGCGGCTTTTAAGCTGCGATGAAATAGCTCTGACTCGTCAGAATCAAGCCCGATAAAATCAAGATCAGGAGGGTTCACAAAGCGCCCTTGGTCTTCTGAGCATGGCTCGTTGTAGCGAATAACAGAATAATCCTTATAAGGATGTTTATTGATAATCGGAGATACGGTTTTACTGTTATAAAACTCCATTGTTCTTTTATAAACTCCGGTCACTTTATTCCATAAGTTTATGGATTCAGCTGATGCGTTTTTTAAAGCTAACACGGTGTTTGAAAAAGTGGTTCGGCCTCCCTGACCAGCCAGAGGCGCTTTAACGCAATGAAAAATTTGAAATTCGGGCACTTGCGGTCGATACATTCCATCCCAGTGCAGGGGCACATAACTGTGGTCAAATATATGATCTTCAGGCTTCTCCTGCTCGATTAATTCGAGCACTTTTCCAAAAGGCCAGACGCTGATCTCCCCCCAGCTTTCACAATAGTCTGAAAAGTCTGCTGAATTCTTAAACGTATCAAAGCCTCTTAACAAAACCAGCTGCTCCTCGCCGCACAATTGACGCAGCGTCCCAATGTCGAGATGGTTTACGCTGGCATTTGGGTAATCTGGTGTGAGACAAAGCCCAAAAGGCTTAAGCCTGGTGATCTTAAAATTCATGGATTATCTCCATACTCTCGTTCAGTAGATAATGACTGGGACGTCCATCATCGGAATGAATTAATGTGGCCCCCAAACTCTCGGCTTGCGAGCGCTTAAGCAAAATATATCCCTTGGCGGTTCCAACCGCTACACCATGCCAGGGAGTCATCCAGCGTTCGTTTGCAATTAAACGGATCCCGAGTTTTTCTGACCCGCAGACTTGCGGATGGATGGATAGCCTTATTGACTCTGGAAAACGCTCTGCAATCAACTCACTCCAGGCATTGCTTCTTCTGATAACCTCGTAAGCTTTATCGCGTGCTTCTTTTTGTATCGCCGAACGGCTTTTCATTTGTCCAGTATAGAGAGAGTCTTCAAATAAAAAACGAGTAATGCCGCAATACATTCGGTTAGCCTCCTGGTCATTGGCGTTGGCGAATGGCTTTGAGCCATTGCGTATTTTTTGTTTTATATTGCTCAGGGAATTTCCATAACGACTCATTAATCGATCACGCATTTCCTGAAAACTCAGCGACTCATAACAATGGTCGAGATTAAACGTTGACAGATCGCAAAGCGACATATCAGCTATTAACTTATCCAGTTCATGCTGGTAAGCGCTAACATGGGTTTCTTTCATGCCCACCACATCACTGAATACTCTTCCATCAGAACAGAGCAGAATGCGAATGCCCGGGTAATAATATTTTTTTACTTGCTGACAAAGAGTCCCCAGAAAAGCCAGGGAAAGCCGTTCCGCATGATCTGGCAGAGGGCTTAATACTTTTTCGAGATTGGGTGATTTTCCAGGAAAAGCCGGTAATACAAAAAATACGGGTTCGCTTCGTTTAACGGCAGACAGAATTTTAGGTAAATGGATTGAAACACAGCACGAACAGCCCACGCCCCTGCATGATTGACCTGATTTAGATACACGCCGAAACGTCATGATATCTGCCAGAATCTTTATCGCGGTTTCTTTCGCTTCCGAATGGCTGGACGCAAAATTTCTAATGGCAGGTTTCTGAGTTAATATGGGAAGCATTGCTGTATTTTTCCTTTTTTCTCCTGAGTTAAAAAAATACAGGCTTTCAAAGAATAAATAAAATAACTATTTAGTATGATTGTGATAAGGATTTCTTATGTCATTAGGTTTGGATGATATCAAGTATTTCATAACGGTTTGTGAAACACTCAACATTACCAGAGCATCGGAAATCATTGGCATATCTCAACCGGCCTTAAGTTATGCAATTAAGCGCCTGGAAAATGAACTGGGTGGAGAGCTGATTATTCGCCTTAAAAATGGCATTCAGCTCAGCAAACTGGGCGAGGAATTCGTATTACGTTCGCGCCGTCTTCTCCATGAGTGGGAGCAGGCGCAAAACCTGGCTAAATCTGAATCTGGCCTTATTCAGGGACGCTATACTATTGCCATGCACCCTTCTGTCGCGCTTTATACCATTGGTTTTTTTATGCCCGCAATTCAGAGCGAATTTCCAAAGCTTAATTTTAATTTTATTCATGGCCTGTCGAGAGAGATGACCGAGAAGGTGATTAGCTGGGAAGCTGATTTAGGAGTGGTCGTCAATCCTATAAAACATCCAGATTTGGTAATAAACCATTTATGCAATGATGAAGTTACTATCTTTTTTGCAGAGAATGCCGCCAATAAACTCATTTATGATCAGAATCTTGCACAGTCTCAATATATCCTGAAAAAAATTGGCAAAAGTGATTGTTTTGACGGAACACTTAATTCAGCGAACCTTGAAGTAGTCGCCAAACTCACCTCTCTGGGTCTTGGTTATGGGCTTTTGCCAGCAAGACTTGCTTCACAATATCCTCATCTAAGAAAATTAACGGATGCGCCAGTTTTTAAAGATGAAATCTGCTTGATCTATCGCCCGGAGAAACATAAAAATCCGGTGAGCCGGAGTATTATAGATACCATTAAATCAACGGTGAGCCGCTGTTGTAACAGTTGGCTGGATAAGCAATCTGAATAATTAAACTTCCTGCGTCGTATCCATATCTTCTATATATTCAGGAAGAAACCCACCTGCCTGCATATGCCACATCCTGGCATAATGTCCTTTGAGTCTGATTAATTCCTCATGGGTTCCATCTTCAATAATCTGTCCATTATCAAATACCAGAATCCGGTCCATTTCTGAAAGAGTGGATAGACGATGGGCGATGACGATAGTCGTCTTTCCATGCATTAAATGATGTAATGCTTCCTGAATGTATTTCTCAGTTACAGAGTCTAATGCTGAGGTAGCTTCATCCAGAATAAGGATAGGAGCGTTTTTTAGTATGGCCCTTGCAATAGCAATTCGCTGCCGCTGGCCGCCGGATAATTTTATACCCCGCTCCCCCACCATTGACTGATATCCCTCGTTGAGTTGACTGATAAACTCATGGCAATGGGCTTTTTTAGAGGCTTCGATAACCTCCTCATCACTCGCATTGGCGCAACTATAGCGAATATTCTCTATTAATGTGCGATGAAATAAGGAGATATCCTGCGGAATTAAAGCAATGTTTTCACGCAAGGATTCCTGCATCACTTCATTAATATTTTGATGGTCAATGGTTATTGAGCCAGACTCCACTTCAAACAGTCTTAAAATGAGATTGACGAAGGTACTTTTGCCGCTGCCTGAAAAACCGACAAGCCCTACTTTTTCACCCGCATGAATAACTACATTTTTATTTTGAAATAATTTCGCTCCATCACTATAATGAAAGCTGACGTCTTTAAACTGAATTTCTCCTCGAGTGACTACTAAGGGCTTTGCATCCGGCTTATCAACAATGTCGTGAGCCGCGTTAATAATGGAAAGCGCTTGCCGGCATTTTCCGACTTGCTCAGAAAATGAAACGAACTGACTGGCAATAAACCACAGGTTCCAAAGGATGCTGATTGAAAGAGTAATAATAAAACTAAAATCGCCCACCGTAACCAGGTTCTGGCTATACATTCTTCCAAGCATCCAAAGGTTAATGCCTAGCAGAGCTATAATGCTCACATCCCACCATATACGCATATGAATAATTTTGCCTAGCATGTTCCTGTCTTGCTGCACTGTATAGGCAACTGAATCACCAACGTAACTGTTCTCGTAGCGGTGTTTGGCAAATAAGCGAATATTGACGATATTGCTGATACTATCAACCATCTTGCCTACCAGAGAGCTTCGTGCTTCAGCAAACAGATGGGAAAGGTGTTGAACCGGCTTTAAAAATAAAAAACTGATAGTAAGAAATACGGCGACCCAGGCGACTAAAATAAAGGCAAAAACAGGATGAATTAATAATAAGGCCACTATTGCAATAGTTAAGCCCAACACCTGTGCATAAATATCGTCGATGATGTTGAAAATATCTACGATGCCGCCCTGCATGTCGACAATTTTATTAATCAGGCTTCCTGCAAAATTGTTTTGAAAGTAATGATGAGAATGCTGATTTAAGTAGGCAAACATCTTTAACATCGCATCCTGCCTTAAGCTCGGAAATAATCTGAGCTTTGCCCAATCCAATAGCCGCATATCCACACATAAAATTATCCATAATCCGATGTATAGAAAAATATAAGGCTGAATAGCAATAAAAGCAGAAACCCTGTCGCCTTCAAAACCCGCTATTTTGTCGATAATGAGCTTAAGAACATAAGGCTGGAGAGTATTAGTGAATGCCCAGAAAAGCGCTGTAAACGCAATAATAATCAGATAGGCTTTATAAGGCTTTACGATGTTAAAAATAAATTGCGTTAGTGACTGATGTGTAATATTCATGCTTTTATCCCTCCCAAACGCTTTTCAGTTAATCTGAATTATAAAACAGAATTTAATCTTAAAAATTATTATTCAATCGTTCTAATAGGGATTTGATTTGATGTTTTTCTTCTTCTTTAAAGTCGCTTAAAGCAAACTGGTTCAGTTCGCATGCACATTGTTCGATAATGCGCTGACAATTTCGTCCCTTTTCAGTTAATTGGATTTCAATCGCTCGTCTGTCTGTGGCACTTCGAGTTCTTTTAATTAAGCCATCACGCTCCATGCGATCCAGCGTTCTGACCGCTGTGGGTTGCTCAATACCGATTTGCTTATGCATTTCCGATTGAGTCAAGCCGTCTTGCTGGTAAAGAGCCATCAGAAAATAGGTATACGCGTCAGTAAGACCGTATGGCTTTAATAGCTCATTGGCCTTTTTAACTAATAAGCGGCTCGCTTTTTTGATTAGAGTGGAGGGATACATTTTTTTCTCAATTTACATAGCTTGCTATATATTAACAAACTATGTTAGATTGATCCAGTTTCTTTAAAACCGAGATTCGCAATGAATAACCAAACCGATTTTTCAGGAGGCCGCTCATGACGCTTAAGTTATTATCACTCTCCGAGGTGAAACAATGCATCAGCATGCCAGAGGCCATCGACGCAATGGAAAGGGCATTTATTCAATTGGCCCAACAAAAAGCGGTCTTGCCTTTACGAACGGCTATTCCTGTAGGCCATAACGGATTAACACTAACCATGCCTGCTTATTTATCTGATGAAAAAATCCTGGGATTAAAAGTAGTTTCTGTCTTTCCAGACAATATTCAATACAATAAACCCTCGATTAATGGGACTATTTTGTTAATTGATGCAAGCACCGGTGAGCCGCTCGTGCTTATGGACGCGGCTTATTTAACAGCACTTCGTACAGGTGCTGTTTCAGGCCTGGCAAGCAAATATTTTTCCCGCGAAATACCTTCAACGGTCTGCATTCTGGGAGCCGGAGTACAGGCGATGACACAGCTTGAAGCAGTGGCTGCCGTGCGCCAGATTGAACAGGTATTTGTGTGGTCACGGCATTTGGAAAGTGCAGAAAAGTTTGCCAGAGAAATGGGCGCTTTCTACAATATTCAGGCTTGTGAGCAGTTATCTACTGCCTTGAAAAACTCAGATATCATTTGCACTGCAACAGCAAGTACAGAAGCTTTAGTACATCTCAGGGATCTTAAACCCCATGTACACATTAACGCCATTGGCTCACATCATCCTTCCATGCAGGAGATCAGCGGGGATGTGCTCCAGAATGCAGTGATAGTAGTGGATCAGATAGACGCGGCAATGAAAGAGGCTGGTGAAATAATTAATGCTATAGAGCAGCAACAAATTAAAAGAGAATCCATTGTTGAGTTTGGAACCTGGTTGATGGAAAAAGCGCCGCTGGCTCAGGAAAAGCTTACTGTCTTTAAATCAGTGGGTCTGGCGATTCAGGATTTGGCGGTGGCAGAGGTCGTATATCAAAATGCCTTAAAAATGAATTTAGGTTCTGCGTTCAAGCTTAATTAATAAGGATAATCCATGCAGTGTCTTCATACGCAAACACCGCTTATTGAGTCCCAATACTTAAAAAATAAACTCAATAAACAGGTTTATTTTAAACTCGAATGCCTGCATCCTCCAGGCTCATTCAAACTGCGGGGAATAGGCGCATTATGCCAGGAAGAGCTTCAGCGAGGTGCCAAAACGTTCGTTGCTTCGTCAGGAGGTAATGCCGGGATTGCGGTAGCGTATTGTGCAATGAAATTGAATGTTCCTGCCACGGTGTTTATTCCTGAAACCAGCAATCCCATCTATATTGAAGCGATTAAATCCTATGGTGCAAAAGTCATTGTAGCGGGAAAAGTATGGGATGAAGCGCATCAAGCCGCATTAGATTTTGCCAGACAACATCAAGCAGCTTATATCCCGCCTTTTGATCATCCGACTTTATGGAAAGGGCATGCGTCTATGATTACCGAGGCTATTCAACAAGGGCTTTCTATTCCTGACGCGGTGGTCCTCTCTGTGGGTGGAGGGGGTCTTGCCTGTGGGGTTTTGGAAGGAATGCACCAGCATAAATGGGAAAAAGTGCCTTTAATTGCTGTTGAAACCAAAGGGGCTGATGCGTTTTTCCAATCGGTAAAGGCCAATAAATTAGTCACTTTAGACACCATCACCAGTAAGGCAACCAGTCTAGGCGCAAAACGGGTGGCTCAAAAACTAATGGATTGGACCAAAATTCATCAAATAGAAAACGTCGTTGTCAGTGATGAAGAAGCCGAACAAGCCTGTTTCAGTTTTGCCCATGAACAACGGATCCTGGTGGAGTTATCCAGCGGCGCCTCATTATCCCTGATTTATAATGATCATCCTGTTCTTCACAAAGCCCAATCCATTCTGGTAATTGTTTGCGGAGGGGTCAATACAACCCTTTTTAATATCCCTTAGCATTCAATATAAGCTGTCATTGGCAGTGTTTAGTATGTAGCCTGGTTGGCGCTTTGCGACAACCGGGTTGCCTTATCCCCCATCTCCAGGAAAACTTGCCTTTGGGAAAACCCGGTTGCCGCAAAGCGCCAACCAGGCTACGCTGCTACAGATGATCATCGGCTGTGTTAAGAAAGATCATTACGAACATGATAAAATTCAGGAATAATCCCGCTTTCATTTGCCCATTCCAATTTGGAGATTGCCACATTGCAAACCACTCCCCACCAATAACGAGAAAGCCCACCATATACAGTAAAAAACCTAAAAATAAGCCAATGAATGCGGTCTGTTTATATGAATCAAAGTCGCTCTTTTTTATTTTGGAACCAAGTATAAAACAGCCAATCCAACAGATAGTCGCCGCTATCACTTCCCATATAATAATGAAATAATACGCTAATTTCTGGAGGTTGGAATCTGTGATAGCTCGCCACATAAGAGCTGTTTCATGGAAGGTGGTATCCATACTTAATACATGGTGCACAAAAAGCCAGTTACTATTAAAATCCACCACATTATTAAAAGCCACCAGGCTTAAAAACAAAGCAACCGACGCCAGCATACCGATTTTTATATATCGCAAACTATAGTTCATTTTAAATAATGTGATTGTTAGATCTTAGAGACAATAATAAGAAAATTAATAATTAGGATCCACACGATAGCTGATGTGGTGAAAAAATTTTCCTGAGCACTCATTTATTTAAATTTTGACTCCGAGAGTAAACCAGGCTCTTCCTTGTCATCACCTAGAATTTCCTCTTTAAATTTGTTCAGGGCCTTCGATTCACCCGTTTGATTAAGAGCAAAGAAAGTCTGGGCAAACTTTTGTCGATGCTCTGAGTTAGCCAAGCCTTGATTAACTGCGGAACCCAGAATCATACCAATACCTACAAATAAACCAACGACAGATTTAATTACTACCTCAGCAATACGATATAACCAGCCATGTCCCATAATCTTGTCCGCGGCTTTAATCTGTTCTTTACAAGAATTTCGAAATTCAATAATTGTTTTGTTTAATTCCTGTTCAGTTAACTGCAAAGATAATGAGTTGAAAAATTGCTCCTGATTCGTAAATAAAGCCGTATACAACCTTTCTCCTTCCAATTTGGTTGCCGTATTATTTCGGCTGGATTTATCAAGCTCCAACTGCAGCGCCGTCAAATTTTCTAAAAATTTCTTTTGAATTTCTCTTTTATTCGCTTCGAAGTTAATAATATTTTTTTGAAGTTCTTCTTCAGGAGGCTGGGTTATAACAGAAACAGTCAGCTGTTTTGAATTTTGATGGCGGTGATACAAAACATCAAAAGTTGCAGTTCCTGGCGCTTCTCCATGTAGAATATCCTGCTCAATATATTCTTCCAGGTCATCACTCAAATCATTGACAAGGATATTTGGACAATTTAATAAATTCGAGACTCCGGGTACATCCAGGCAGGTGGCAACATGACCACTACCTATGAGTGCTATATATTTTCCACCGTCATTAAATTCCCTGTATCGCTCAAGCATTGCCATATTCATTGCAGAAAACCGCTCTTTAATAGCGTTGGTATGTCCCAGATCACCCAATGAGTATGTAACCGCCAAACGATAAGAGGCTTCAGAATCGATCGCCACTATTCTGATTTGATGCTTTTTAGCTTCTTGAACTACCGCTGTAAATGTAGCAGATCCTGATAGATTGCGCTCTTTATCCAGATAATTTAAATAGAACTCCAATTCACGCGGCATCGCGTCATCAGACTCTGAATGTAAATAGGCATCGAGTAATGCCTGGTGGCGCTCCTGAAGTAAATGCTCCATATAAATAGTGGTGACGCCTTGAGATTTAAACAAAGCCATATTATCTACTAAAAACTGTTTGGGGCTTTTATGTTCATGTACCTCGCCAACAATAAGACCTTCATTGTTGTCGAAGCATTTAGTAATAAAATCTGCTTCATTGAAATCTTTTGTATCTTCAATACTTACTTTACTTTTTGAAGCCGGGAGTTGCTGGGCGAACTCGGTGGCAGCAGTCGAAAGAAGACGTTCTTTTTCAGCATTCAGAAAAATCTGGTAATCTTCTTCTATATAATCGTCTAAAAAATAATTTAATGGGGATTTTCCAAAATAACCCACACCTCCCAGAATCGTTTTATCAAAAACTTCTCCATGATTAAAAAAATCAGGAAATAAAACCTGAATCTCTTTGGGGCCATAACCAATGTCAATACGCAGTGCCTTGTCATCAAAAAAGACTAGTGGATCACTGAGATTAAGTTCTCTAATTTTCTGATTAAAATACTCTTTGACCCTATTATAACGTACCGTATGTTTCTCCAGGCCGCTTAATAATCGGGTTGCTGGTTCATCTAAACTACGACTTTGATAATACGCGATCGCTGCAGCTTTTGCGGCTTTTGCAGCCTCTGCAGTAATAGTGCCACTTTCATCCTGCCTGTGGAATTGAATATCGGGTATCTTTAAATATTCAGCCAGTTCTTTAGGCCATTTTGCTATTTTTTCTCGGTCTGTACTTGCAAAAATCTCAAAAGCCACTCTAAAGGGGGCTTTCTGAGGGTTTTGCAGAGCATTAATTATTTCAGACTTGTCTTTCATTTCCGTTCAAATTTATAACCAGATGCTCCAATTAAAACCATTATAGCATATGTGTGAACTCAATTCCGACAACTTTTGTCTAAAGACTAGTGGCATATCAAACTGCTTAGATGGCTGTTTAGTACGCGATGCAAGAATGAATATATACCGTTTCCGAAAGATCAATTCAGAGCAGTTTGGACGAAAAGAACCAATTAACATACAAAAAAACTTGTATCGCAAGCTTACATATTGCTTGAGCTGGTGCTGTGGCCATTCCTAAGAAATAATGCAGCGCGAGAAAGCTTGGGCATTAATTCACGAACGATAACATTTGATAAATTTTTACCCAGTTTAATCGCCGGTTGTTCGATAAATTTTTCAGAGAAATGTGCTACGGGCCAAGTGATTATAAATACACAGGCGGAAATTAATAAACCAAACTCCAGGGGATGAAGTTGCACAAAGGTAAATCGAGCTGATGGTAAAAATAAATTTAATACCATTACATTCCATAAGTATAAACTAAAACTTATTTTACCCAAGTATTGAGAAAATGGTAATTTTAAGAAAGAAGAAAATTTATCCTCTGGATCACTACTTAAATAGAGTATTAATATCGCAATGCTAAATCCCTGCAGTAAGTTGGCTGTAATGCTGGAGTGTGTGAAAAAACCTCTAAGAAATATCATTGTAAACAGTGGTAGAAACCATCCTATTTTTTTGATGCAATATTTTAGTTCTTCTGGAAAAATTGCACAGCAAAAACCTAAATAAAAATAATATATCCACGTATTGGCCGCATAAAAATTAATTTTAAAATCATTGTCTATTATTAATATCGAGAGTGAAGTTAGAATTAATACTATCTTGGGGCCCCATTTCTTATACCCGTAAAAAGTCAAAAGAATCAATGGGATTGCCCAAATCTCAGCTTGTAATGTCCAGCTGGCGCCGTGTAGTGTTATTTTATGAAGCAAACAATTTTGGACAAAGGGATGAAATTTAATATGAGGGTAAATTGCTGGTAAAAAATAATGCAGGCAATTAAAAACAAGGTAAAAAACAGCCAGGCATGGAATTAACGGTAGATAAATTCTACTTATTCTTCTTAAACTAAAAGTGATAACTGGCAGCCGTTCTGTTTTAGTCCTTAATAAAGCATTAAATAATACCATTCCACTTAAAACAAAAAAAATATTAACCGCTGTATGACCATTAAAAAACAAGAGAAAGAGTTTGATAATTTTAAAATAGTTTTCTTTGATATGATAAACGGGCGTATATAAAACATCTGTAACTATATAACTACTTAACATTAGAATACTGTGAAATACTAGCACAGCTAAGGCCGCGTAACCTCTTAAGCCATCTAAGAGCTTATTTCTTAAGCTAAAACCATGAGCGGAAAAAGTATCTGAGTTATCCATCTCTTAATCAAAGCCCCTAGCCCTATTAATTAAATAAGTTACGAATTGCAAACTTCTAAGTGTTTTTTAACATCAATAATTTTAAGGTACCTTGAGGCGCACACGTAGAATATGAGAGGAAATTTATTTTTACCAGAAACCATAGTAGATATGGCTCCCCGGACAGGACTCGAACCTGTGACCTAATGATTAACAGTCATCCGCTCTACCGACTGAGCTACCAGGGAATAAGGCGGAATCATAAAGAGATCCCGCTGATGAGTCAAGGGTTTTCTTAAATTTTTTTATCTTTTGCAGAAACGACTTAGGCGGTCAAGCGCACTGCTTAAGTTATCCATGCTGGTGGCAAAAGATAGTCTTATACAACCCTCATTTCCGAAGGCAGAACCCGGCACTAAAGCCAGACCTTCGTCCTGCAATAATTTTTCAGCAAACTCGACATCGTTGGCATAGCCTCGCTTCTCAATAATCGCTTGCACGTTGGGAAAGCTGTAGAAGGTCCCATCCGCGGGGATCACCTCTATACCTGGCATGGTTTGCATGCGATCCACCAGATAATCGTGTCGATGATGAAAGGCCTTGACCATATGATGAACGGTTTCATCACCGCCGGTAAGTGCCGCTAAAGCGGCTCTCTGCGCGATGGAGCAGGCGTTTGATGTGGATTGCGACTGCACTGTTTTCATTGCATTGATTAAAGGTGCTGGGCCCGCCGCATAGCCAATACGCCAGCCAGTCATTGAGTAGGCTTTGGAAACACCGTTAAGTACAACAGTTCTATCATATAATTCAGGGCAGGCATTGAGTATATTGCAAAAAGCTTGCGTCCAGATAATGTGCTCATACATATCGTCTGTTGCAATCAAAACCTGCGGATGCTTCTTCAGTACTTCCCCCAGGGCTTTCAGCTCATCTAAACTATAGGCAACTCCTGAAGGATTGGATGGACTATTTATAAAAAATAACCGTGTCCGGGGAGTAATTGCCTGCTCCAGCTGGGCGGGGGTAATTTTATAGCGCATGGCAGGCGTTGTCGGGATAATGATTGGTGTTGCATCCGCTAATAAAACCATATCCGGATAAGAAACCCAATAAGGTGCTGGTATTATAACCTCATCGCCCTCATTCAGAAGAGCCTGGCAAAGATTATAACAGCTCTGTTTCCCACCGACTGAAACCAGAATCTGATTTAACTGGTAAGCAAGTCCGTTATCGCGATTAAATTTTTCTAAAATCGCCTGTTTTAATTCGCTGATACCATCCACTGGCGTGTATTTGGTAAATCCAGCATTAATCGCTGCAATAGCAGCATCCTTGATATGCTGAGGCGTATCAAAGTCGGGCTCTCCAGTACCGAGATTAATAATATCCATTCCCTGTGCCTGCATTTGTGAGGCTTTGGCAGCCACGGCAAGGGTGGGCGAAGGCTTTACCTGCTTTACCCGATTAGCCAGTGTAATTTGCATCAATCACTCCTCTTTCTAAATATTGCCTCTAAACTGACGTGAACTCCTGCGGTTTTGTCATTTGTACATCAGGCAATTATTTACCGTTGTACGACAGGTCAAACTATAATGCAGGTTTGCTAAAAATCAAGCTGTAAAAAACTTGCATCTTTTCCTACAAAATGTATATAGTTCTTATTATGAAAAATGTATTTAAAATTTATTCAAATTTTCAGCCCGCAGGCGATCAGCCTACTGCCATTTCCTCACTGATTGAAGGCGTTGAATCCGGGCTGGCAAAACAAATTCTTCTTGGGGTTACCGGCTCAGGTAAAACCTTCACTATTGCTCATGTCATTGAAGCAATGAAACGTCCTACATTAATTATGGCACCCAATAAAACATTGGCGGCTCAGCTTTATGGAGAATTTAAAACTTTTTTTCCAGATAATGCCGTAGAATATTTTGTATCCTATTACGATTATTATCAGCCCGAAGCTTATGTTCCTGCTTCAGATACCTTTATTGAAAAAGACGCATCAATTAATGAGCATATTGAACAAATGCGCCTTTCAGCAACCAAAGCGCTTATTGAGCGCAAAGACGCCATAATTGTTGCTACGGTTTCGGCCATTTATGGATTGGGCGATCCGGATTCCTATCTGCGTATGGTATTACATCTGTCGCGCAAAGAACAATGCGACCAGCGTAAAATTTTACGCCGTCTGGCAGAAATGCAATATACGCGTAACAATCAGTCTTTGGACAGAGGGCAATTTCGGGTTACTGGCGATGTGATTGATGTATTCCCTGCTGACTCGGAGAAAGAGGCTATTCGTATCGAATTATTTGATGACGAGGTGGAGCGTATTATGCGCTTTGATCCTCTGACAGGCGATATCATTCAGCAGCTTCCCCGCGTGACTATTTTCCCCAAAACACACTATGTGACACCGCGGGAAAGACTTCTGGAAACAATTGAGCAGGTTAAGGAAGAACTGCGAATCAGAGTGGATGAGTTTACCCGGCAGAATAAGTTGCTTGAAGCACAGCGTTTGCAGCAACGCACCTGCTTTGATATCGAGATGATGCTGGAACTCGGTTATTGCTCGGGTATTGAAAATTATTCACGTTATTTGTCAGGCCGTAATGAAGGCGAGCCTCCGCCTACTTTATTTGACTACTTACCACCAGAGGCCTTGCTGATCATTGATGAGTCGCATGTGACTGTTCCACAGATCGGCGGGATGTATCGCGGCGATCGCGCCCGTAAAGAAACCCTGGTTAATTATGGTTTCAGGCTCCCCTCTGCACTGGATAATCGCCCCTTACGTTTTGAAGAATTTGACGGCCGCTCACCACAAACCATTTATGTATCTGCAACTCCTGGTCCCTTTGAAAAAGAACAGGCCGACAATATTGCAGAACAAGTCGTTCGCCCTACTGGACTGATTGACCCACAGGTCATTGTCAGGCCGGTCAGAAATCAGGTGGATGATTTGCTTTCTGAAATACGCCTGGTTCAGGCTCAGGGTGAACGCATTCTGGTTACCACCTTAACCAAACGGATGGCAGAAGATTTAACTGATTATCTGCAGGATCAAGGGATCCGCGTGCGCTATTTGCATGCAGATATTGATACTGTTGAGCGAGTTGAAATTATTCGTGATTTAAGACTGGGTGAGTTTGATGTGCTGGTCGGTATTAATTTGTTGCGAGAAGGGCTGGATATGCCTGAAGTGGCGTTAGTTGCTATTCTGGATGCCGATAAGGAAGGCTTTTTACGCTCCGACCGCTCATTAATTCAAACTATTGGCAGGGCCGCCAGAAATTTAAACGGCCGTGCTATTTTATATGCGGATCGCATGACCGGTTCAATGCAGCGTGCCCTGGATGAAACAGAGCGTCGGCGTAACAAACAATTAGCCTACAACGAGCAGCATGGAATTACTCCCAGGGGCATTAAAAAATCCATTGAAGATATTATGGAAGGCGCATACAGTAATAAGCGAAAGAGTCAAATCGCCGAACGCCAGCCACAATATGAGCTTCTGCCGCCGGATCAGCTTGCCAAACGAATTAAACTACTTGAAAAACAAATGCATACTCACGCCCAGAATATGGAGTTTGAAATGGCTGCCAAAGTTCGTGATGAACTCCTGGCCCTTAAAGATCAATTGAAAGCCTGAGTGATGCTCTAATGGAACTAAGCATATGACAATCAGTATGGGTCAACTGAAGTTAATTCTTGACGAGTTTGCAATGACAAATCAGCATCATGAACCAAACAGCAAGTCAGAGCAGCTGGCGGCTTCTCTCGCTTCATTGACCCGCAATATCAGGAATCCGGAGCAAATCGTTGATGCTGAGCTAAAAGCCAAAGTGATTAGATACATTGATCAGTTCTGGCAGTGGGCAGTTGCTAACATTACGGGGGCATCATGGGGAGAAAACCCTCAGGTTGGCAGCTGGCTTTCATTACAGA
Organism: Legionella genomosp. 1; assembly: GCF_900640215.1. Taxonomy (NCBI): domain Bacteria; kingdom Pseudomonadati; phylum Pseudomonadota; class Gammaproteobacteria; order Legionellales; family Legionellaceae; genus Legionella; species Legionella genomosp. 1. The sequence continues at coordinate 178,407 of NZ_CAAAJH010000005.1, read as the reverse complement.
ATAATCTGGAAAGTAATGGTTTTAAAGGCGTTTACCAAAGACATTACCCGTTTTTCTTTGCCCGCCACTCAGAACGCTTTTACAACGCAGAACAGTCATTTTCTCTTGAGCAGGTTTTAGCCCTATTCAAGGCGACAGCCAGAGTTTTAGGCTATATAAAGGTAGAGCAGATTGAAAACCATCCCTTCGTCAGATTTCACGATCTGCAAGCCCAAATAAAAAAAGGGCTTAACACGCAGCATCCTATTCTAGTGGATGCCGCCACCTTATTCGCCTGCTTATTTTATCTTCTGCATTTTCATTTGGGCAAAGAGCAAATAGCCTTACTGCCAGTGCTTATTCGCTGCCGGCCTGAAACCACGGATGAAGAGCGACATTCTGAAACTGCTCTGTTTATCAGCATATATGGTTCCAGCGCTTTATGCAGTATTCAGATTGCCTCTTTAAAAGAGTACCTCGATTATTCAACTGTTCGTTCGCATGAAGCGACCATACAGCTTCAGCACGTTCTTCCTCCTTCCCGCCCGGCACTCTTGAATGTGTTTTCTGAAGTTAAACAAAAGCCGGCCGCATTGTCATTAGCAACGGCGTTCAATAATGATTTGCTAAAAGTAAACCCTTCGGAAGGCGAGGCAAAAGGGGTGTCTAAAGCAGAGAATCAGCAGGCATTTGAGAAGGCAATGAATTTTGTCAACTACACACTGGGCATGATAAACACGATTGAACTGGACCAGCCAAAAACCGTAATCCAGCAATTACACAAGGGCTGTCTGCAGTATTATCTGGATACCCGGCAGAGTGAATCCCCTTCAATTTTTTCCTTTACCCCTTTTTCTGATAAGGCGAAATGTCAGGTCGCCATGCAGTTGCAGCAGGATAGAAACGCGCAGCTGGGCTTCTTCTCAGGCTTTACCAGCCGACAGGGGAGATTAGGTGTTATTAACGAACTATTTGAAGCCGCGTTTAACTCATTACCTGAAAAAAACAGCAATGCAGCACCCCGGGGATAAATTTGAGCCTTTACTGGTTTAATCCTCTCCCATGTAATATTTATGATAAATTGAAGTATAGGTGCCGTCATTTTCTATCTTAAAGATGGCCCTGTTAATTTTCTCGATTAGCGGCGCTTTATCAGGCAGGCCGATAATGCCATAACCTTCACCTAATTGAATGCTTTTTCCCACATTTTTTATATTGTAAATGCTGTTACTTATGAACATATAAGCTACTACATCGTTCAATCCAATGACATCTATTTTATGATTGGCCAAATCAGAGATCAGATCATTCATGCTGTTATAGGCAATGATCTGGTTGGTATTTCCATAAGGACTTTCCACTAGTAAAGTATAAAATGTGTCCTTTATTGCTCCTATCTTTTTATTCCTGATATCAGCTAACTTGTCAATCCCACTATTTTGCAAAGCGACAAATTGCATTTTACTGACTGCATAGGGGATACTGGCTGCATACTGATTGAGTTCAAAAGGTGTATAGGGGTTAGGCATAATAAGTAAATCAATTTTTCGATTATCCAGTAGCTCGAATTGATTATGAAGTGTCACACTCTTATATTCACAGCGTCTTTCGATTTGCTTACAAATGGTATTCATTATATCGATGCAAAAACCAAAGTAATAGGAGCCTCGAGCGCTATCTACCTTCTGGACAATAGGAAGCCCCGGCACTGTGACCCCAACAATCAGGGAGGAGCAGAAACCAGACTTACAGAAAATCAGTAAAATGAAACACAGCGTCATCCCTGGCTTCAAGGCTCGATAGATATCCATATGATCCCTTGGCATTTTTTTTAAATTTAGGAAGAGGATTGAAAATTGTCAATTACGCCGAAGCTAACTCCCCAGGTAATCCAGAGCACGATGAGATCCCTCGCTGCGCTCGGGATGACGTGGAGTTATGCCGAAAGAAGAGCAGAATTTTTGTCATTTCATTGACAAAAATGAATGGCATTAATACACTGAATTTTTATTCAAAATTTCAACACCTATGGCCGTTGATTTTTTTAACCCTTTCTCAGGGATCCAGGAAGCAAAACGTACCCCTCACGCCAGGACTTTGAGAACTTCCCTTTCGCAAAAAATAAAAGATACCTACTTCATTTTTGCCGGCAATGAGAACCATGTAGGCATCTATGATTATGCCAGTTTATTCATACCTCGGCTTCTTGAAAATGTGTTGCCCTGGAGATGGGCTTTTGCATTCTATATTCTGCGCGCAATAGTCAGTGGAGCGGCTACCACTCTGGTTTTGCCAATCGTGCTAATCGTACACGCTGTTTCAGAAAGCATTGCCTGGAATTATAAAAAACAGGCGATGGAACTCAAAGGTTACGAAATTGGCGGTGAGCGGGAAAATGGAAAACTGCAGAGATTAAGCTGCGCTGAATTTTTAGAGAGAAACAACCTGGACATCGAAGACATTCAGGTCACTGTTGAAGAACTGGATCCTCATCTTCAAAAAACATTCATTCACACCTCCCATCAGCTGAGATTCTGGCGACATCCGCAGCAGGAAAAAAAGAAGGAGGAAATAACTGATTTTGTAATTCCATTACGACAAGGAAAGGACGCGGGTCTGTATTCGTTTTTCCAATTAAATGTTGGACGGGTAGTCAGTACTATTGAACACTGCAATCAAGTCCAGGAAACAGATATTAATAATGAGTTACTTAAGCGTTATACGGGATAAATTTCCTTTTAACTGAAACCATTTTTGTCTTTGCGAACGAAGTGAAGCAATCCAGATCGAAGTCTGGACCAGGTAGGTTCTGGATTGCCAGGCGCATGGAGCTTAAGACAAGGCTTTAGTCTGGGCTGATTTAAATTGGCCTCTCCTTTGCCATAAACTGCTGATTAATGGTGGGGAACACATCAATAATAATCCAAGGATTAAAGTCAATTCATAACGTCCTGTGCTTCCGACATTAATATTTTCCGGCGGCATGAAACTGACAACCAGGGTAGCCAGCGTTCCAATGATGCCAACTGAACAAACGAACAGCAAGCCTGCTTTGCCCCCTGGAATGCGAAACGCGCGATAATGATCCGGAGCACTGAATCTTAATTTGATTGCTGCAAGAAACATCATTAAATACATCAGCATGTAAAGCTGGGCGGCCAAGGCCGTCAGTAACCAGTATGATCCATTTACACTGGGCATAAACAAAAAGAGGGTCGATAATAAAGTGACAATAACTGCCTGGGTAATCAGCATCACCACGGGAGCATTTTGCCGATTGGTACGTTGAAACAACTCCGGCAGATTACCATCCTGGGCTGCCACAAGAAGTCCTTTGGTAGGCGCAATAATCCAGTTACTGACGCCGCCAAGACCACCCATGACCAGCATCAAAGCCACTATCGGCATCATCCACACCAGGTGATATTGCTTAAAAAACGCATTGAAGGCCTGCATAATTCCAGCCACCAGATTGATTTCGCTGTTAGGTAATACTACCGCAATAGCCAGTGAACCTAATATGAGGGTGCTTAGAATAATCAGGACCGAGTAAATAAGCGCACGAGGAAAGGCATGCTGCGGATTATTGACATCGTTCGCATGTACCGTGGCGATTTCTATCCCGCAGAATGACATCATAATCGCCGTTAATGAAACCCACATGGAGCGATCCTGCCAATGCGGGCTGATACTTTGCAAGTCAAACTGAACTTGCAGGGGATTGCCGCCTGCCAGCCAGACCGCTCCCAGGCCAATGATTAAGCCCATCGGCAACAAAAGACCGGAAATAGCACAGATATTGCTAAACAGAGCAGACGATTTCATACCGCGCAAATTGACCAGAGTTGCCCCCCAGAAGGAACACACAATCACCAGCCATAAAAAATAAGGATTGTCCGCCATTGCCGGATTAATCAGATAACCGATTGTTCCTGCGACAAAGGAAAGGATAGTAGGATACCAGATGACATTTTCAATCCATTGCAGCCAGATGGCAAGAAAACCGGCTCTTTTACCAAAAGCCTCTTTAACCCAGATATAAATGCCGCCCTGTCTGGCCCAGCCAGAAGCCAATTCGGCAGAAACCAGCGCGGTAGGAATTAAAAAAAACAAAGCCCCGAGAAAGAAAAAGGAAATTAGCTGGCTGCCAAACAAGGCCGTTGCGGGTAAGTTTCGGATACTATCTACCGAGCCTACAGTAATCATTGTCAGACTAAAAATGCTAAGCGCATGCTTATTACTCATTACATTCCTTCACTGCTGGTCCACACTTGCTGAAGCTATTATATTGGCTTTAGCTTAAGAAAATCTTAATTATTGAATAATTAATGGTCAAAATGAGCTATTTATTTTAACCGCATTAAAATAAATTATCAAAATGCATCACTCTACGCCACTCTTTCGCATTTGTAAATAATGGATACGCTGAATAAAATTTAATCATTTTTGGCTCTGGTAAATTGCAGGCATTTAACACTGATTGTTTATCCATATCTGAGTTATAATATCTGCTTTCTATTCGCCTGATTTTAATATGGAAAATACGCTTTTGACTCAGGTTTTCATCTTTCTGGCAGCAGCCTCTCTGATCGTTCCGCTTGCCAGCCGCTTTAAACTGGGTTCGGTTCTGGGCTATCTTTTAATCGGTATCGTTATTGGTCCTTATGGTCTGCGGCTTATGGGTAATGCCGAGCAAATTATGCATTTTGCCGAATTCGGGGTCATTATGATGCTTTTTCTGATTGGCCTCGAGCTTGAACCCCCCATGCTTTGGCGCTTACGAAAAGCCATAATCGGCCTGGGCAGTTTGCAAGTAGGCATCACCACACTGGCCCTGACAATGCTTGGTCTTTTATCGGGCTTTAAATGGCAAACCAGCCTTGCTCTTAGCATGGCTTTTTCCTTGTCTTCAACCGCTCTGGTTTTGCAAATGCTGGAAGAAAAAAACCTGCTGCGGACTGTTGAAGGCGAAACCTCTTTTGCAGTTTTATTATTTCAGGACATTGCCGTAATCGCAATATTGATTATTCTGCCCCTACTGGCAGCCGAACCCGGTCTGGCTGCTGCCAGCGAAGCTCATGCAAGCCGTTTTCTGAACTTGCCGGAATGGGCGCATGCCATTACCGTCGCCACCGTCATCAGCTTGCTGGTTATTTCTGGTCACTATTTTTCACGTCATCTATTTTCAATGATTGCCCGGACTAATCTGCGCGAATTGTTTACCGCAACCTCGCTGGCTCTGGTGGTCGGTATCACTTTATTAATGCAAACCATCGGTGCTTCCCCCGCTCTGGGGGCCTTTGTCGCTGGCGTGGTTCTAGCTAACTCCGAATACAAGAGAACACTGGAAACCGATATTGAACCGTTTAAAGGATTGCTGCTGGGCCTTTTCTTTATCTCGGTAGGCATGAGCATGAATTTCTACTTGCTGGCCTCCCATTCAGCATCGGTTCTCGCAGGAGTTTTTCTGATTGTGATTATTAAGGCAGTCATTCTGATCGGGCTTGGCTATTCTTTTGGATTAACCCGATTACAAAACCTTGGTTTTGCCCTTTCGCTTTCTCAGGTAGGGGAATTTGCGTTTGTTCTTTTAAAGTTTTCTGCCTCACTTGGAGTTATTTCTGTGCAAATCAGTGAGTTGAGTATTCTAATCGTGGCGCTTTCAATGTCCATAACACCCTTCCTGATGTTATTGTACTATCACATTCTGGTACCCCGGTTTATGAGCCGGATTCCAAAACCTGAGTTCGATACCATCAAGGAAAATCATCCTATTATTCTCGCTGGCTATGGACGTTGCGGCCAGATTATTGGACGTTTTCTCACTGCACAAAAAATTCCTTTGACTATTCTGGAAAGGGACCCTGAGCAAATTGAACTGCTTCGTAAATTTGGCTTCAAAGGCTATTTCGGGGATGCCACGCGTCTTGATTTACTGCAGAATGCGGGGGCTGCCCATGCGAAACTGCTAATTATTGCAGTGGCTGATCCGGAAGTAAGTCTTGAGGTCGCCGCGATGGCTAAAGAAACCTTTCCCCACTTAAAAATCTTTGCGCGCGCCAGAAACCGCCGGCATGCCTATGAATTGCATAAACTCGGTGTGGACTACTTCAAACGGGATACCTTTGATTCGGCACTCAATATGGCAAAAGATATTATGATTGAGCTTGGACACAACCCCAAACACATGGCAAAAAAAATGCAAATGTTTGCCGAACTCGATGATGCTTCACTTAGAAAATCCTTTGCATTTTTTGATGAGGAGTCGACTTTGATCAGCTTTTCGAGACAAGTAAACTGGGAACTTGAGAAAGTCTTGCAAACTGATTTGGAGGCTCAACACGCCGTTACAAGAAACGAGGTTGAAGCTTAAAGAGCATTTAAGTTTGAGAATTACTGGTTGGGCCTTGGCCCATAGCCGTCAGGTTAAGAATATCAGATCCCCTCTCCACCGCGCGCAGCGGGGGAGAGGGTTAGGATCACTGCCATTAAGTTAAGCTCAATTGTATATTAAACTGTCATCCCCGCGAAAGGCGGGGATCCATCTCTGAGCTAGCCACAATGCCGATTGAGGAAATAGATTCCCGCCTTTCACGGGAATGACAGAAGTCCTTTAACTTAATGGCAGTGAGGGTTAGGGTGAGGGGCTATAAAACAAGGTCGCGTTGCGATTCATTAATCATATTTCTGTGGCGATGTTTTATTACCACAACAAAATGGAATCACTAACGTGATAAATTTTTTAACCCCCTCACCCTACCCTCTCCCCCACGCTGCGCTCGGTGGAGAGGGGATAACATTACTTCTTAGCCTGACGGCTATGGGCCTTGGCCCAACCTAGATGCTATTGCAGAATTTCTTGGATTTATACTTATTTAACTACCATAATCCATTTGGAAGAAGGGTCAGTTCGTCTGTTGTTATTGGGATTACCTGCTGTGTAGTGCTTGCTCATTAAGGTGCTGGTATTGCCATCAAATTTGTTATTGCTGATATGTTTTTTCAGGCACTCACTCACTGTTTCTCCTGATGTTTTTCCGCAGAAAGCCTGAGTAAAATCATAGTAGGGTAAAAGTTTGCTGCTGTCCGCATTTTTCCCGATGAAATGATAGGTTACATAATCTTTTAATCGCCATGCGCTGCCTGAATTCGATCTTGAAAAGCTCAGTGTTTTGAAGGATGAGGCATTTCCGTGATCCACGCCAAGACCTGCTGAGTAAACGATGGGAATTACATAGCTTTTGTTACCGACGACCATTGCGTGAATTTCATCATAATGCGAGTGAGCGGCCATCATGCCAATGACTACTTCTGGGTAAGCCTTGATTATTTTTTTGAATGAGTTTTGATAGTCTGTTTCCCAGGATTGAGGAGGAACATGCATTGCCAGCACCACACTGTTATTTTTTGCACGACTGGATTTCAACTGACTCTCCAGCCATTGCATTTCTTCCCTGGCACCCTCTCGTGAGGGAGAAAAACTGGGTCTGTTCACAAATAATACGCTGTTTAATGACAGCATTTTGAGATGATCACCTAAATAAGCAGAGTAATAACCATATTTTTTATTTTCACTGCTAATACAGGCCTGACCTTTATAGGGGCATTTAGTCCCGGTTGAAAGAAAACCATTGCCATTTCCGGTTATTGCTTGCAAAAGCGTATAGGCTGAATCATCACGATAACTAAATGGACCGTAGTTTCTTTGTGATGAATCGTTATTTCCAAACACGGAAAAGAATGGAGCAGGATTTATCTTTTCCTGAAGCGCTTCGAAAACGCCATTAATATCATCCCTGGAGGTTTTACGGCTATAGCCATTATGAGCGGGCAAATCACCAAGTAACACGACAGAAGGATTGGCAGACCTCTTCAGATCAACCTGTTCTCCCAGTTTACTGATTAGTGTCTGATAGCTTCGCTGGTCTAACTCATTTCTGAGATCAGCAGGCGGATTAATATTGGTTGTTTTGCGAAGCGTAACATCCATATGCGGATCAGAAATTAAAAACAATTCCGCCTGATTGCTGTTGTTTGCAGCGATAGCGGGAATGTTAACGGCATAGAGTAAGCTTGCAGCCATTACCATCATTAGTTTTTTAGTGTTCATCATTGTCTCCTAATAAACAGGTTGTCAGTAAGCACTATTAGCGTTCACTTGATTACAATGATATCGACAGGAATTTAAGGCCTCGTTAAAGCAACTACGCAATTTTTGCAAAATAGGTGGAAAAATCAGAAATTGTCTGTGGTTTCAACAAAACTGCCTTTAAATGGCCTGCATTCAAAGGCAGTTATTAAGACTAAGCGTTCTTATTGCTGTTCATCATAGCGTTTCACGCTGGACAACACTTCCTCTCGGGCCGGTTCGATGCCAGCCCAACCATCGACTTTCACCCATTTACCTTCTTCAAGATCTTTATAATGCTCAAAGAAATGTTCAATTGAAAGCAACAGTGGCTTAGGCAAATCCTGATAGGTTTCAACGCCTTCATACATTTTGGTTAACTTGTGAGTCGGCACAGCTAAAAGCTTGGCGTCTACCCCTTTTTCATCAGTCATTTTCAGCATGCCCAGTATACGGCAGGCAATTACAGAACCACTGATCAGAGGCACAGGAGTAACTACCAGAACATCAACCGGATCACCATCTTCCGAAAGCGTATTGGGAATATAACCGTAATTTGCCGGATAATACATGGCGGTTGCCATGAATCGATCGACGAATAAAGCACCGGACTCTTTATCTACTTCATATTTTACCGGTTCTGCATGCATAGGAATTTCAATTACCACATTAATTTCATTGGGTATGTCTCGACCACTATTAATCCGCATTAAGCCCATTTTCTTCATCCAAAAAATTTTTTCGCAGGTATTATGCTAAAAAGTGCTTTAAAAGGCAAAATAACTAACTCCAGTATAAAAGCAATCTCGGTATCAACCTGTATGCAAATAAATACCTGTTCTTGAACAATAAATTGTACCAGTTCAGATATGGGCTCCCGCGGTCTTCACCCGGGGGCCAAGTCAAATTGTTATATTTAAATTGAAATATTAAGGTTGCTCTGAGCGCTTTCCTTATTGATTTTACCAATAATATCAGTTAGACCCTGATCAGCCTCTAATAAATAATTCAAGTTATTGCCAATATGACATATGACGGTGGCTCTGCCTTGAGACATTCCGGAATTGACTTCCATTGCATTGCTCATGCATTGCAATTTTTGAGCGATTATTTTTACATCGTCCATGTTATCCAGAGTTATCCAAAAGGTTAATCCTTTTGTTGTACTTGATTTCCAACCCGTTACCCCTGAGTATTTCTCAATAAACGCAGCGGCCTGGGAAACTTGTCCTTGTAACAGTTCAGGCGCTACAGGAATGGCTGTTTTTTTAGCATCATAAACTTTTTCAAGATTTTTGCCGGCTGTCACCATATCTCGGCAGAACCCGATTTGGCATTCTATCTCGTTTTTTAATTTGGGCTTAAACTGTTTTTTCCACTTGTCAATGGATTCTATTGCAAGGTTATTGATGTTGATGGAGGGATATTTACGCTGAATGCGCTTACAAAGAGTAGCCATTGCAATTGTAAGCTGCATATGCTCTTCTCTTTTCTCATTTTTATAGGGTGCCTTTTGAGCTTCAAGGATGCGAGCTTTAATCAAATCGGCTAATGGCTTTCTTGTTACAGCAATTTGGCTAATTGCTTTCGAATACTGGCTATCAGGGTTTCTTGCATCTCCTGGATATCGCAATAAAATATCAGGATATCCCAATCCTTTTAAAACACAATTCATTAAACAGGTGGCAGTTCTTCCATTGCCATTAGCAAATGGGTGTATCTCTGTAAGTTCATAGAATACATTTGCTGCAAAAGTTGCCACCTCATCAATATCTTCAGCATTGCATTGCACTAGTTGCTTTACGAGTCTATCGGAAAACTCATTCATTTTTTCCATGATTTGTTCTGGCAAAATACATATCTTGCATAGCTTTCCAACGATGGCCTTATCTTCATCAGAAAGCAAATTCCTATTAAAAGCTACATATAATTTTGACAGCGTACGAACACTTTCCGGATTTTCATCTTTATCAACAATTTTTTGAGCGCAATCTGGAATAGTTATTGATGGGTCTTTTTTGATTCGATCGATTAATTTTAAAAACTTTAAGCTATCTGGTTCAGGTACTTTATAGTTTTTGAGTAGAAAATTTGCGAATTTTTTTGGTGTATTTCCAGGAGAATGCGTGTTTGCCAAATAAAGAATAAATTCCTGCACTATGGATGCACCATGATGCCAGCGGAAAACAAATTGATCAGTAAATTCTCCTGAATGCATTTCAAATGGCGCTAATAAGGTTTTCGCTATAAAACCATGTATCCTTTTTATGTGTTCAAGCAGGTCGGTGCTGGTCAAAGACTTTGTTTTTATTAAGGGAAGCAGATTTTCCTGTGCATATAAATAGGCTGCCATCATATCCTGATATTGGCCTGCCTCATGGAAATATGTATCTTGCAAGGTCTGTGAATCGTGGTTGGGAGATGATTCTGGATCAAATGAATAGGCAATAGCAGGATTAAATTCTTTAAGAAAATCACGGTAATACATAGATGTCTCGTAAATTAAAAGCTCTATATTACCATAAATTGACCAATTATTGCATCTATTAAGCACAGATTGATAACATTTGCTCACCTGAATTATAGTTGTTCTTTAATGCTTGAAATATAATATTTTAGGCAGTACCACTATTTGGAGTAAGCATGCCTGCACCGTTCTATAGACGTCCATCAAGAATCTTGTATGGGTAAAAGAATTTACTTTTTATACAAATTACATTAACCAACTCCTGTAAGCGGACGAGGTAAAAACTGATTTAACCGCACTTTAAATCATCCCCCAAGCAGTAAACTTTGAAGTGCCTGCCATCTCGGAGTATAATGATTAATTAAGCCAAATTCAGGAAAACTATGGATTGCTTGTTCTGCAAGATTGCAAAAGGTGAACTCCCGTCAACGATCGTTTTTGACGGGCCTGAGATCATGGCCTTTCGGGACATTCGCCCTCAGGCACCGACTCATATTCTGGTCATTCCCAAGCAGCATATTGCTACAATTAATGACACAGACAGCAAGGATGAGCAACTCCTCGGACGAATGATCCTGACCGCCAAAAATCTGGCTAAAAAAGAACATTTAAGTGAACAGGGATATCGGCTTGTTTTTAATGTGAATTCAGGTGGAGGGCAGGAAGTTTACCACATTCACTTACATCTTCTTGGCGGCCGTCAAATGACTTGGCCTCCAGGTTAGGACATTGTCAATGCATGAACTATATACAAAAATACTTGAAGAAATTGGTGAAGATCCTAATCGTGAGGGTCTGAAAGATACTCCAAAACGAGCAGCCACTGCTTTTCAATATCTGACTAAAGGCTATAATGAGGATCTCCAGGATATCATTAATAATGCTCTTTTTGAGTCAGACATGAGCGAGATGGTGATTGTTAAGGATATTGAATTATATTCCATGTGCGAACATCATCTTTTACCCTTTCTGGGCAAATGCCATGTCGGTTATTTACCAAACGGCAAGGTATTGGGATTGTCCAAAGTAGCACGTATTGTGGAGTATTTCGCACGCCGCCTGCAAATCCAGGAACGTTTAACAATGGAAATTGCCAGTTGTATCGAATCCATTACAGGAGCGAAGGGCGTCGCAGTAGTCATTGAAGCCAAACACCTGTGCATGATGATGCGTGGTGTGGAAAAACAAAACTCAAGCATGCTGACTTCGGTTATGCTGGGCGATATGCGTCAAAATGTGAGCAGCCGGGCTGAGTTTCTGTCTCTAATCGGTAAATAAATCTCGAAGCAATATCATCGTCTCTCTCGGGCTCCCGTGAAAGCGGGAAATCCGCTGATATACTGTTTTATATCTTTAAATTCTTCGAATTCAATCAAGACAATTGATTATTTTTTGAACAATCCCTATATTATAATTTAACAACATTATTAGTTTATTGTGGAGTAGTGTGCCATGGCTAAAGTACGTAAACCCGGTGCAAAAGAAGACAAAAAAATAGCAGATGAGAATCTTGAAAAATTGTCAGGCGGTTTGAATATACAGTTTATAGGATTTAAGGAAGCAAAAAATACATCAAAAAATAAAGGGAAAAAGAAAAACCGTTAATTGAATACAGAATTGAACAGAGTTGATTTCTTGAATGGCTACGGCTTTTGATATGAGCTCAAACAATGAATCAAGCTGGTACTGGAGATAATTACCATGAGCAAAGTACAGAAACCCACCGCAAAAGATAAAAAGATAACCGATGATAATCTGGAAAACCTGTCTGGTGGTACTATACGTACACCAAAAGCCGAGATGAAGGGCTATGTGTTTGAAGGTAACCCAAACTCATCTCCCTCGAAAAATAAAAAAAAGAAACGACAGACTACAGTTAATCGGCCCATTTAGGTGTTGGTAAGAAAAAACCAATTGAAATAGCGGAGGAGAGTAATCCTCCGCAGCTATTGCTAGAGATTGTCAGAATGCTCAGACAAATACTCTGCAACTCCTTTTGGAGAAGCCTTCATACCTGCCTTACCTTTTTCCCAGCCAGCAGGACACACTTCGCCATGCTCTTCAAAAAATTGTACAGCATCGATTATGCGGATAATTTCATCGATGTTGCGGCCAATTGGTAAATCATTAACGATTTGTGAACGGACCAGACCATTTTTATCGATGATAAAGGCACCACGGAACGCGACACCAGCCACAGGATGCTCGACACCATAGGATTGGCAGATGGTGTGGGTCATATCGGCAGCCAGAGTAAACTCAACAGCGCCAATACCACCTTGCTTGGTGGGCGTATTGCGATAAGCATTATGGGTGTACTGAGAGTCAATGGACACGGCGATAACTTCGACGTTTCTTGCTTTGAACTCACTCATACGGTGATTAAGAGCAATCAATTCAGACGGGCATACAAAAGTGAAGTCGAGAGGGTAAAAGAATATCAACCCGTAACGATCTTTTAAAGCACTGTGCAAATTGAATTTATCAGTGATTTCACCATTGCCCAACACTGCAGGCACAGTAAAATCAGGGGCTTTTCTTCCAACTAAAACACTCATTCCTGCTCTCCTTTTTCGGCACATTGCAATGTGCTTAATTCTTATTATTTTAAGAGGTTACTGCTTCACGCAAGATCGCTTCCAACTCACCTTGCTGATATAACTCGGCTATAATATCAGATCCTCCGATTAATTCACCCTTTACATAGAGCTGGGGAAATGTAGGCCAGTCAGCAATTTGCGGCAGAGCCTGTCTGATATCGGGATTGGCAAGCACATCCACATAGGCGAAATTAACGCCGCAGGCATCAATGCATTGGACAGCGCGGGCCGAAAAGCCGCATTGGGGCATTTTGGGACTGCCTTTCATGTAAAGTAATATAGCATTATCTTTAATCTGCTGTTTTATTTTGCTTATAACATCCACTGAAATTTCCACAAAGGCACCTAAAAAAGTTTCGATAAAACATAATTATGGCGAAAATAAGTTCAATTAGCAACTGAACAGCAATCCAGGCCTGTCATTTCAATCATTTTTTTAGTACAGCTCCCCAGTCATTCCCGTCGTTTAACCTATAAAGCGCTTTGATTTAATTGAATATGCTCAACATCCTGCTACACTTACCCATTCAACTTACTTATTGGAGAAATCATGGCTTTTTCACTCCCTCCACTTCCTTATGCAATGGATGCTCTGCAACCCCATATTTCCAAAGAAACTCTCGAATATCACTATGGTAAACACCATAATGCCTACGTCACCAATTTGAATAAATTAATTCCCGGCACCCAGTTTGAGTCCATGTCTCTGGAAGAAATTATCAAAAACTCAACAGGCGGCATATTTAACAATTCAGCCCAGGTGTGGAACCACACGTTTTACTGGCACTGCCTGAGCCCACAGGGTGGCGGAGAGCCTACTGGACAATTAGGCGAGGCGATTAACAAAACCTTCGGGTCTTTTGCGGCTTTCAAAGAACAATTTACCCAGACAGCGATTACTACCTTTGGTTCTGGCTGGGCCTGGCTTGTTCAGGACAATGCCGGTGATCTCAAAATCATCAGTACCAGCAATGCAGGCACGCCGATGACTGATAATTTAACCGCCCTGCTCACCTGCGATGTCTGGGAACACGCCTATTATATCGATTACCGCAATGCACGACCGGATTATGTGAACGCATTCTGGTCATTGGTGAACTGGGATTTCGTAAGCAAGAACATGCGTTAATTCAGGAGTTCATTTTTAATTTAAATACTGCTATTTTAGGGGCGATCGATATCGTTCTCGTTCGCCCCGATATCTCTCAATTCCTGCATTAATCCATGCAGCAGCTCGAATAACCTGGAAAAGGAATATCATGGCAATAATTACCAGTTACAGCCCAATGCCAATTTCATTCACTCATGGAGAGGGAGTATGGCTGTTTGATGAGAATGGAAAAGCCTATCTGGATGGTCTAAGCGGCATTGCCGTTTGTGGACTGGGGCATGCGCATCCTGATGTCACTCGAACTATTCAGAATCAGGCGGCAAAACTTTTACATACTTCCAATGTGTTTCATATAAAAGAGCAGGAACTTCTGGCTGAACGGCTGACCAAAATGACCGGCATGCAGCAGGCATTTTTTGCCAACTCGGGTGCAGAAGTCAATGAAGCGGCTATCAAACTGACTCGTTTGTACGGGCATAAAAAGGGCATTGAAACCCCTTCAATCATTGTCATGGATCGTGCCTTTCACGGAAGAACCATGGCAACATTAACCGCTTCCGGCAGCAGAAAAGTGCAGGCAGGATTTGAACCGCTGGTTCCAGGTTTTATCCGCGCCCCCTTTAACGATATTCAGGCGCTGAAAACCATTGCTGAAAACCGCGACGATATCGTTGCCGTCATGCTTGAGCCTATTCAGGGTGAAGGCGGCATTTTTCCAGCAGAAAATTCTTATCTGCGCGCAGTATCCGATTTATGCCATCAACATGACTGGCTACTGATTCTCGATGAAATCCAGTCAGGGAATGCAAGAACCGGCAAATTGTTTGCTTTTATGCACGCAGGAATTCAGCCGGATATTCTGACTACGGCCAAAGGGCTTGGCAACGGCATACCCATTGGAGCCTGCCTGATGAGCGGCAAAGCCTGCGACTTGTTTAAGCCAGGAAATCATGGCTCCACTTTTGGAGGCAATCCATTAGCCTGTGCAACAGCACTTACTGTTCTGGATGTAATCGAAAGAGATAAGCTCTGTGAAAAAGCGGCTCATGATGGAATGCAGCTGCAGGACAAACTGATGCGTAGTCTGCATGAGCATCCGGGAATTCGTGCCATTCGTGGTCGCGGTCTGATGCTTGGTATTGAAATTGACAAACCGGCCAGCGATGCCCGCCTGATTGGCCTGGAGAATGGAGTTCTATTTAATGTGACGGCTGAGAATGTCATTCGGCTTCTACCGCCGCTAACTATCACCGAAGAAGAAATGGATGAACTGGTGAAGCGTTTAAGTAAAACAATTTATCAGTTTTATGGAATGTAATAATCCGGCTTTCTCCTGCCCTCACTGTTATTAATTAAGCTTACTTCTATATTAGAATGTCTTCCCCGCTAAGACGGGGAATCCTCTCTGAGCTAGCTATAATGCCAATTGAGGAATGGATTCCCGCCTTCGCGGGAAGGACATAATTTCCTTAACTTAACGGCAGTGTCTCCTGCCCTGACCGGCTTGGGAAAGCTTGCTTCCCAGCTAGCCTGTAAGATTATTGCAAGGGGATCTCTTTTCCTGACAAAACGATGCTGTCCGCATGTTGCATATTTAAGTATTCGCTGCGCATCGCCTGCAATATTTGCTGCAAGGTTAAAAACTCATAACTGAGCTGAAAATACAATTCCGCGCTTTGATTTTCCTGCAGTTCTCCCACTGTAAGATAGGCGGCCTTTCCCATATCTGAAAAATAACGGAGGCTGACATGCCTTTTCTGAGCCATTCCGGGGAACAAACCGCAGAATAATAAGCTTTTATCCCCTACATCCCTTAGCAATTCAACTTGCTTATGCCGGGTGGAATTCATGGACTCGAGAAAATCCATCGCAATTACCGATTCAATCAGTTTGGGGCCTTGTGAAAAACGCATTAACAGAAAGACCAGATAACTTTCAGTTGTTTCATTTAAGACCATCTGCGTTGAGGCTTGCGCTTCATTCACCAATGCATGCCATTGACTAAGTTCTGTGGGATGCAATATCAACTTCTTCATGAATGGCTTCCTTTTTTTGTACTTGTCATTGAAAGTTTAGCAAAGTGCATACCAAAAGATTAAAATTTAGGCATGAGCCGAAAGAAAAATCATGCTGAATAAAGTATTTGAATAGCAGCGCTTTAAAGCGCAGAATATAAAAAAAACATGCATTTTTATATTATTTTTCAATAAGTTAATTAATCGTTTTTACTTGAACCCTTCTCTGTTTTTTCCTAAACTGAAATTTTGCATCGCTTGGGTGTTGCAATGTATAAACGCATATTCGCATTCCTGTTAAGCTTCCTGATTCTCAATTTATATGCCAGTAACCAGCCAGATTGTGATGGGACTACAGCAAACCCCTGTCTGATTCAGGATACCATGCCGGAGACTATCGCATTGGCCTCGATGCGGGATTTATCGCAAATTATTCAATTTAAGAAAGAAGAGCCCTCTGCCTTGTGGGTTTCCGCAAGTGCTAATCCCAATTTGCAAGGCTGGCTTCAACTGGCAAGCTATATCACGGCAAAAAGCAATGACGAAGCATCGCAACGCATCGTTCTGGATTTAAGACAGGAAAATCATGCCTATCTGAATGGTAACTCCATCACTCTTTCTGACACTCATAACTGGATCAACCTTGGTAAATCCACTGAACAAGCGGAACAGGCAGAACTGGATTGGCTTAAAGATCTGGGTAAATCCGAAGTTATTTCAGGAATATTGACTCCTGATCAATTCCTGGAACAGAGTTTTGACGCGGGTTTGACAGTTCAGGTCGAATCATTGAGTAACGAAAAGCAACTGGTGAGCAGTTTAGGCTTCGTTTATTACCGTTTAGCGGTAAGTGACCATCAGAGGCCCAATGATGAGATTGTCGATGAATTTGTCAGCTTTATTGATCATTTGCCGCCGCAAACCTGGCTGCATATTCATTGTCGTGGAGGGAAAGGACGCTCCACAACGTTCATAGTGATGTATGATATGTTAAACAATGCAGCTGAGGTGAGTTTTGATGAAATCATTGCCCGCCATGCCGCCGTTCCCCCTTACTATGATCTAGCCAATACAAGCCGTTCCGATAGCGAGCTGACTCATTATTTTGTTGAGCGCTATCAATTTCTTGATTATTTTTATCATTATTCCCAGGCACGTCTTGGAGGTTACTCAGGCAGCTGGTCGGAATGGATAAACCAGCAAACTATAGTAAGTACCTCCAAGCTGCTGTGATTTATCAGACAAGTTTATCAAAAAAGGAATAATCAATCTGGGCATCGGGGAGATTTAAACCAATGGGTAAAACAAAACTCTTCAAAAGGGCATGCCAGAAATCAGAATATAAATAATTCTGCAGGGGATGCTCTGCTTCTATGGGAAAACAGGGGCCGTGATTAACTTCCAGCAACCAGACCCGCCCATTGCTATCCACCATAAAATCCACACCAAATAAAGCAAAAGTTTTTAATGTGAAACGGGTAAATGCCTGTGGGTAGCGTTGTTTCAGGGCCCGGACCAACTGTGAAACAATCTGCTGGATTTGTGGATAAAGAGTTGGGAAAAATTCAAAACGCTCAGAGGGAATCTGAATGACATTGCTTTCCTCTTCATGCAAGTGTTCATTAGTCAGGTGGGGGCGCAAATCGCTGAATTGTTCAGGAGTGTAGGGGTGGCGGGATACATTGAGGTAGCCACGAGGAAAGAGATAGGCGCCGGCATAATTACTGAGTACCAGAAACATGCGAATACTGTATTTACGTTGATCCCTTAATAAGTGAGGCTGGTTAATGTATTGCTGCAGTACATGCTCTCCACCAAGGCGCTGGTTACTGGAGAAATGGGTTTCCAGATCAGCGAGACTATTAAAAATTTTAATAAATTGCCCATTGTTTAACAAGGAAGGCTTTAAAATCCATACAGAATCTTGCTTTCTAAAGCTGTCTTGATTAAGAAATTGCAAAATAACAGGCCAATTCTGATCATTAATGATAAAAGTCGGCATCATGACCTGCGGACAATATTCAGCAACCAAATCGCTCAGGCAGTGTTTGAATTCGAGACACTGCGCCGCATTTTCATCAAACTGCAGATTGGCGTCACTGAAATGAGCCATCCATTTGAATCTGGCAGGCATCCAGCCCGCTTCAAGCAGGTAATAATTCAAATTAAAAAAAGTGGGACTTATCGTTTCTTTAAACAGAAAACGTCCCGATTTTAATCTATTCATTACACAATTCCGGATCCTTTTCGTTTAACAGGGATTTGGCTGCAGAACTCTGTTTAATAATTAAAGAAGATAATATACCTGCGAGCAAGCCCCAGAATGCCGCACTGATCCCAAAAAAGTTAAGGCCTGAAGCAGAAACCAGAAAGGTCAGTAAGGCCGCTTCGCGCTGTCTGTCATTATCCAGAGCCTCTTTGAGATTGGACGCCAGCGTACCAAATATAGCCATACCGGCAACCGCCAAAACCAAAGTTGAAGGGAATGCTGAAAATAAAGCGACAATAGTGGCGCTGAATAACCCCATCATCAGATAAAACAGGCCTGCACTCATTGTGGCACGATAGCGTCTTGATGCATCAGGGTCAGCCTCTTCATTCGCACAAATGGCTGCAGTGATCGCGGCGAGATTCAAACTGAAGCCGCCAAAAGGAGCCATCAGCAAATTGCCTGCCCCCATAATGCTAACCAGTCTTGAAACAGGAGGATTAAACCCCTCCGCTCTTAATACCGTCAGGCCAGGGATATTCTGGGATGTCATAGTGATGATAAACAGGGGCAAGCCTACGCTGAAGAATACTGACCAGGAAAATTCAGGCCAGGTAAACACAGGCCCTGAAAAGCTCCAATGAACAGACTGGAAACGAAGCTCACCCTGTAAAGCAGCCACTGCAATGCCCAGCAACAAGACGACAAGCAATACATAGCGAGGATAAAAACGCTTTCCGAGAATATAGGCCACAAGCATCACTAAAACCATCAGCTGGGCATCCTGTAATGCAAGGAATACATTCAAACCGAAATGCAGGAGAATGCCGGCAAGCATGGCAGAAGCCAGTTCCCCCGGTATACGGGCCATGAAGCGCTCAAACCAGCCGCTTATACCAGCCAGAAATATCAATAATGCAGAGCAAATAAAGGCGCCCACGGCTTCAGACAAGTGCAGCCCTGTCAGGCTGCTTGCCAAAAGGGCTGCTCCCGGCGTAGACCAGGCTGTCAGAATAGGCATGCGGTAATACAGCGAAAATCCAATACA
Organism: Legionella genomosp. 1; assembly: GCF_900640215.1. Taxonomy (NCBI): domain Bacteria; kingdom Pseudomonadati; phylum Pseudomonadota; class Gammaproteobacteria; order Legionellales; family Legionellaceae; genus Legionella; species Legionella genomosp. 1. Next base: position 158,850 of record NZ_CAAAJH010000005.1, on the reverse strand, counting down.
ACTTAACGATACGCCCACTCCCAAAGCAAAAATCCAGGAAGCTAATTCCGCAGTGGAAGCATGCACAGCGGAAGCGGCCTGGAAAAGGATAGCAGCCGAGCTGGTGAAGCCAACCAGAACCGCGATGAATCCGGCAGAGAGATGAGAAAGAGAAAAATACGATCGCATGCTTGGATTCCTATTAAAAACACTTTAGGTATGTTATGATGGATGCGCTATAACGCGCAGGACCCAAAGCATAGCATTGTGCGTTATAACGCTCAAGTTTTTATTATCAGACTCTCGTATCAGGTTCTCCACCCGGATACGAGAGTGCTTTAATAGGGGAACCCTGTGGACGAGTTAAACCAGCGTATTGGAATACGCCTGCGTGAGTTGAGGCAGCACTATGGATGGAGCCTTGATAAAGCAGCCCAGGAAACCACTGTCAGCAAAGCCATGCTGGGACAAATTGAGCGTTTTGAATCATCACCTACCGTTGCCACCCTCTGGAAAATTGCCAGTGGCTTTCGAGTTTCCTTTTCCTCTTTTTTAGAAGAGCCTGCTGAGGAATCAGCCAAACTGTTTCTCGAAGGAAGTACCAGTGCCTGGGAACACAGTGACGAGCTTATTAAAGTTACCCCCCTGTTTCCCTTCGACAGACATTTGCATGTGGAAATATTCAAGATCGAACTACTCCCTGGCTGTGAGCAGCATTCGGGAGGCCATGAGCCTGGCGTAGTCGAACATGTTATTGTGATTGACGGCGCTTTAGATGTGTTAATTGATCAACAATGGAAGCAGCTTACTAAAGGGGAAGCAATCCGTTTCGCTGCTGACCATGCACATGGATATCGCAATTTAAGCGATGAGACCGTTTATTTTCACAATATTATCCATTACCCTCACTCTGCTTTTGTATTAGAAAAATCCATTTAGAGCAATTAATCTATACTATCTACAAACAAAGAACTCAATAACGTAAAGATTGCATCAAGAATCTGTCGTCCTCTTTTTGGAAAAACTGGCTATGCTATGATTAATGTATACCGTATTTCATGAGAATTACCACAATGTCAGGTACTACCCAGTCTAGCAGCGCTGAAACCGTTGAAACCGTTTCAACCCCGGCTCCCACTACAACAAGCCCCGAGCCAGAGAGTACAGTTGCCGCTCCTGCGCCAACTGTCAGCAGTGATACCGCTTCCAAAACCGAGGAAACGAATAAAAAAGCCGCTCAGGATAAAGAAGTTAATGCAGCGCTTGCCGCAGAAGCCGCCAAGGCCAAAACCACAATGGCCCCAGCACAGCCCGCCAATACCGCGGGCGTAAAAAAAGAAGATAAAGCAGCGCCTGCCGCGGAAGAATCTTTTTTTCATCAGGAAGTGGATAAAAATGCAGATCCCTGGATGCAGATGATTCAGGAATGGATGAACCTTATCAATGACCTCAATGCCCAGTTTACCGACTTTGCAGCAGATAAAATCAAAGGCGCTGCCGCCACCGGTAAAGTACTGGGAGGCCAGGCAGTTGATTCGATAGCCGCCCAGATAACCAGCTTCTTCAATAAGTCTAATAATAAACAACCTGCCGAACTTCCACCAGGCCAGGAAGCTAAGCCTAAACCTGATGAGGGCCTGGCCCTGGATGCAGATCATAATATTTCAATGGGAGTGGTGAAGCCGGAGATGGAGTCCCCAGAGGATATCCTGGCGACCTCCTACTTATATAATCCCGGTCCTGAAACCGGGAATACCGGTGACGAACCCGATTTCGGTGAAACTCAAATCCCAAAAGCGGATATGCCTTTGCCAACACCATCACCACAGGAAAGTGCTTCCTTATTCGAAGAGGATGATGAACTTTTTGAAATGAGCGAACTCCCGGAGTCCCCAAAGGATATTCTCGCCAGTTCCTTTACGAATGAAGCCGATTTTCAGATTGGGGATGCTGTCAGCGTAGAAGCTGATGACAATAGTTCCTCGCTAATGACTTCCATAGACGATGACGCGGTGAAGAATTCAGTAGCGGAAGAAGTACCAGATCTGCCTGCCCCCACAGCTTAGATCAATAAAAATAAATAGTTTGTTTGCGCCGGCTACAGCATAAAAAATGGCTATGCTATGATTAATGAATATGATGTTTCTGACGAGATTTTAAAGAATGTCCGGATCTACCAGTAATACAGCGCAGACTGAAGAGAACAATAAAAAAGCTCGGGAAAATGAAGCAAACGCTGCGCTTGCCGCCGAAGCTTCCAAAGCAAAAATGGCGGTCGCCCCAGTTGCGCCTGCAAAAGGAGCTGCCCCAGAGAAAGACGATAAAGAAGCTCCCGCGGCAGAAGAAGGGCATTTCTTTAGTGTAACAGTCGACAAGAATGCCGAACCTATGCAGCAAGTGGTACAGGAACTGTTGAATATGGTTCTTGAAATGAACCAAATGACGACTGATTTTGCAGAGACGAAGCTAAAGGGAGCTGCCCAGGGCGCTAAAGCGCTCGGAGGGCAGGCCCTGGACGCTTTGAAGCCCAAACTCTTGAGCGGTGTCGATGCAATCAGGAATTTCGTCAATCCTCCTCCCAAACCGGCTGAACTTCCTCCTGGCCATGAAGCCAAGCCCACGCCTGATGCGGGGCTCTCGCTGGGCCCGAGGCACTCTATAACAATGGAAGAGATGGAAGAGCCGGAGGATATTATTGGTTCTTCTTATTTATACAATTCCAGTGCTGATTTTTCAGACACTGGCGACAGTCCTGATCTCGGAGACACCCAGGCACCTAAAGCGGATATGAGCTCGGTAATGCTCCACGATCCGGAACAGCAAATCACCGTCGAACTCACTGCCGAAAAATTGCAGACCTGGTTAAATAAAGTGGACATCACCCCAGCCCCTGAAGGTGAAAACCCTTCTATCAAGCTTGGACAACGGGGGTTGCAGCAAGCAAAGGATGTCATCAACTTTCTAAATACCCCGGCAGGCGATACCACCAAGGAAAAAGTTGCTACTGAACTGATGCAGGCCGTAGAACAGGAAAAAGCCCGGGAAGAAATGCAACGAGAAGAATTGCTGCAGCAACAGCGCCTGGCCGCTTTTCTCGTGCATATAGCACAACAGGATGAAGACAAGATTGCAGAAAGAAACATCCAGATGCAGGAAGCGATTGACCAGAAAATACAGCAGGACAGGCAACATCAACTGGCCGATACTGACTCCGCCTCTGTCAAAGCAGAAAAAGAAGCCGAACTGGACGCAAGGATTGATGCCTATGACGCTCAGATAGGCGAATTACAGAAATCAATTGATAATCTCAATAAAGATATCGAAGCGACCAATAAAGAGATTGAGCGTTTAGAAAAGAATACAGAAACGATTGATGCAAAGCATGATGCCTATCAGGCTAGCGCCGACAAAGTGAAAAAATATGATCCAAAAGATCCCGCTGAACGGGCAAAAATCGAGAAAGGTCTCGCGGATTTGAAAAAAGAGATCGCAAAGGATATGGATAAGATCGCCGAAGAGGCAGGAACTGTATCCCCGGAACAAACCAAAGCTGATATTGCCAAGGTGAACGCTAAACAGGTGGAGGTAGCAGCCACGGAAGATATGCTTGCTGTTTACAAGGGCGAAAAATCTGCCTATAAGGCAGACGGGACCCCGACTTCTGACTTCAATGACACCGCCTATGTGGCACCCAAAGGAAAAAGTATATTAAAAGGCGATGATGGCAGTCTTTATCTGGTCGATAAAGATGTCACCGACTTGAACAGTTTAAGTGCTTCGCAAAAGCAGCAGGCGAGCAGCGATTTTAATCGCGCCAAAGGCCAGATGACCAGCGTAGAGGATGTCATTAAAAATAACAGAAGCGGTGAGCATGGCTTAAATAACCAGCAATTAGGTGCCGCAAGACAAACCCAGCAGACCCAGCTTAGCCAGCTGTCAGAAATGCGCATGCAGATACAAAAAGCACAGGAAGAAAAAACCCAGACCCAACAGGAACGAAATAATCTTAGAAATCCCTCTCCTGCACCCGGCAATTCAAGAAAGCTATCCAAAGCCGAGGTCGACCAGGCCACAACGGTATTTAACAAAATGCTTAACCGGGTCGCGGATAACTACAGTGATGGAGGCATAAAGGCCTTGCAAAACCAGGTGGTGAATACTTTTGGAAAAAATCCGCAAACCGATGCCCTGCTTAAGCAGATTCCCCAAGGTCAGCCCATTGATCCGGCGAGTATCAGACAATTAACCCAGCAATTCCGCTCCTGCGGCACGGCACCTGATGCGTCCATGCAGGCAACGGCCGAGGCAGATCAGCAAAATCAGCAACGTGTTGGGCCTCGTTGATTTAGGCAATAGGTCATTCATCCCCTCACAAATCAGCATTGTTCCATAATAGAACCATGCATTAACGTGTAGTCTTTGCGAACGAAGCGAAGCAATCCAGATCGAACCTTGAAGAAAGTAGGAACTGGGTTGCTTCGCTGACGCTCGCAAAGACGGTTTTAGTTCGCCTATCCTCATTTATGCAACAACGCCTGACAAATCGCCATTAGGATTGTGACCGCATCTAGTGTATAATGTAAGCACAATTAATTACTACACCGCCGCAAGAATCCAAAAAGAGTATTTTTTGGCAAAATGGGCTTATAAGCCTGCAGCTGTGCATCGTTATTCGTCCTGAACAAGGTTTTTTATGATTGAGAAGATAAGAAATATAGCCATTATCGCGCACGTGGATCATGGTAAAACGACATTGGTTGACAAATTATTACAACAAACTGGTACGCTGAATGAGCGCGGGCCTAAAGTGGAACGCGTCATGGACTCGAATGCCCTGGAAAAAGAACGGGGTATTACCATTCTGGCCAAAAACACCTGTGTGTACTGGCGTGATTATCAGATTAATATTGTGGATACCCCTGGGCACGCCGACTTTGGCGGTGAAGTGGAGCGAATCCTTTCTATGGTAGATAGCGTGCTGCTCTTAGTCGACGCCGTAGACGGCCCTATGCCGCAAACGCGCTTCGTCACTCAGAAAGCCTTTGCCCGTGGATTAAAGCCCATTGTCGTAATTAATAAAATTGATCGTCCCGGTGCGCGTCCACATTGGGTTATGGATCAGGTATTTGATTTGTTTGACAATCTGGGAGCAACTGATGAACAGCTTGATTTTCCGGTTGTTTATGCTTCCGCACTGAATGGCTATGCCATGCTGGAACTGGATGAAGAAGCCAGTGACATGAACGCCCTGCTGGAAACTATCGTCGATCGCGTGGCTCCGCCAGACGTAGATGAGAATGGCCCCTTCCAGATGCAGATCAGTTCGCTTGATTACTCTTCCTATGTCGGAACCATCGGCATTGGCCGAATTACTCGCGGCAACATCAAGGCAAAATCACCGGTCAAGATCATTGATAAAGACGGCGCTATCCGCAGCGGTCGTCTGTTGCAGCTCCTTGGCTTTAAAGGTCTGGAGCGGGTTGAGGTCGAAGAAGCCAGCGCCGGCGATATAATCGCGGTAACCGGTATTGAGCAGTTAAATATTTCCGATACCCTCTGTGATCCTAATAACGTGGAAGCCTTAACGCCGCTGACAGTGGATGAGCCGACTATCAGCATGACCTTTCAGGTTAATGATTCTCCCTTTGCCGGTCAGGAAGGCAAGTTTGTAACCAGCCGCAAGATTCGCGAACGTCTGCAAACTGAATTGCTGCACAATGTCGCCCTGCGGGTGGAAGATACGGCTGACCCTGACAAGTTCAAAGTGTCAGGCCGCGGCGAACTCCATTTATCCATTCTCATTGAAAATATGCGCCGCGAAGGCTATGAGCTGGCCATTTCCAAACCAGAAGTGATCATGCGCGAGGAAGATGGCGTGATGCTTGAACCTTACGAGCGTTTAACGGTTGACGTTGAAGAAACGCATCAGGGCAGCATCATGGAAAAACTCGGCGAACGCCGCGGGGAACTGCAGAATATGCTTCCCGATGGGAAAGGCCGTGTTCGCCTCGATTATCTGATTCCGACTCGCGGCCTGATTGGCTTTCACACCGAGTTTTTATCCAGCACCTCCGGTACCGGTCTTAATTATCATGTGTATGATCACTATGGTCCGGCCTTTAAAGGCCGTCTCGGCAAACGGAACAACGGCGTCATGATTGCGAATTGTCAGGGGGCTGCGAGAGCGTTTGCTCTGTTTAACCTGCAGGATCGCGGCCGTTTATTCATCGAACCGCAAGTAATGTGTTATGAAGGCATGGTGGTTGGAATCCATTCCCGCGATAATGATTTGGTTGTGAATGTCACCAAGGAAAAACAACTGACCAATATTCGCGCCTCAGGCAGCGATGAGAATATTTTGCTGACGCCGCCAATAAAACTCAGTCTCGAACAGGCTCTGGAATTTATTGATGACGATGAATTGGTTGAGGTAACGCCGCAAACCATCCGTATCCGTAAAAAGGAATTGAAAGAAACCGATCGTAAACGCAGTTCTCGTGCTAATGTTGAAGAATAACATTTAACTTTGTCATTGAGATGATGAAACAGAAATTTCAACGCGTGATTTTATATGCACGTCAACACCGCGCCAATCAGGGGGTCAATGAAACCATACAGCGTTTGATTGATTTCCTGGCCAGGCAAGTTGAAACCTTTGTTGATACCGATACCGCAGACCATTTCGATACCGGTCTGCCGGTACTATCCCGAATTCATATGGGTAAAAAACAGGATTTAATCGTGGTCGTTGGCGGGGATGGCAGCCTGCTGTCCGCCGCAAGAATGGCCATCGGGGTTGATGTACCAGTTATTGGGATTAATAGAGGCCGCCTTGGATTCTTAACCGATATTCTTCCTTCCGAACTTGAGAAACAGATTAAGCCGGTTCTTGATGGCGAATATTATGAAGAACGGCGTTTTTTGCTGAGGACGCGAATTCATGACCAGGATAACACCTACTTTCAAGGCAATGCCTTGAATGATGTGGTCTTAAGCCGTGGCAATGAAACCCATCTGATTGAATTTGACGTTTACATTAATCAACAGTTTGTCAGCCACTATCGCTCAGACGGAATGATTCTTTCAACCCCTACCGGCTCAACGGCCTACTCATTATCCGCAGGCGGCCCCATTATGCATCCGCAACTCAATGCCATTGTCTTAGTGCCGATGTTCTCTCACAGCTTAAGTTCGCGTCCGCTGGTCGTTGATTCACAGGTTTCAATCGATCTGGTTATCAGCAACTCCAATGAGTCAGATCTGCGAATAAGCTGTGACGGTCATGAGTCAAGGCTGGTTAAACCAGGGCAGCAAGTGAATATTGAAAAAAATGCGCAATGCCTGCGCCTCTTGCATCCGCTTGACTATCACTATTATGATACACTACGCATTAAATTGGGTTGGGAATCCAAGCATCAGGGATAAATCATGCTGACCACCTTACGCATCGAAAACTTTGCAATTGTACAATCATTGGAGCTTGATTTCGCCAGGGGAATGACTGCCTTTACCGGAGAAACCGGCGCGGGTAAATCCATTATGATTGATGCCCTGATGTTAGCTCTCGGTGAGCGTGCCGACTCCTCCGTAGTGAGGCCGGGCGCTGAACGCTGCGACATTACTGCCGTTTTTGACTGCAGCGGATCAAAAGATACCGCGCTTTGGCTTAAAAACCATGAGATTGATTCGGATGGCGAGCTGGTTTTGCGACGCCTGCTTTATGCCGAAGGCCGTTCAAAGTCCTATATTAATGGCAATCAATTCCCATTACAGAAAATAAAAGAGCTCAGTGAAATGCTGGTCCATATTCACGGTCAGCATCAGCATCAGACCCTCATGCAGCACGCCACCCACCGCCAGCATCTGGATCATTATGCCAACCACCCCGAGCTTCTGCAGAATGTGCAGCTCCATTACAAGCAGTGTCAAAAAATAAAGCAGGAACTCGAGCAATTACAAAAACTCGACAATCAGCAGGACCGGATTGATTTACTACAGTTTCAAATTGAAGAGCTGGATAATCTGGAGCTTAAAGCAGGCGAAACCGACAGTCTGCATGCTGAACATCAGCATTTGCATCATGCCAGGGATTATTTACTGAGCGGCAATCAGCTTCTGCAGATGCTCGATGGCGATGAAAGTCTTAATATAAGTCAGGCTTTGCATCAAGGCTTACAGCTTCTAGCTGATTTGCCATCTCAGCATCCCGCTATCCAGAATGCGCTCGAGCTGTTGCAAACCGCCACGATTCAATGCGAAGAGGCACTGTCTGAAATTAAACAGTTTGTCGAATCGGTGCAACTGGATCCGGAACGCCTGCAAGAGGTTGAATCACGCTTGGGCGCAATTCATCAGGCTGCCCGTAAATACCATGTCGAGCCAGAGCAGCTTGTCGCTCACGCAGAAAAGCTGAAAGAAGACATTAGAAAGTTAAATGATGCCGAGCAAAGAACGGCCGAACTTGAAACACAATATCAGATTCACTTGCAGGCCTATCAGAAAGCGGCTGCTTTACTAAGCGAATCGCGCAAAAAGCATGCTGCACAGCTCGCCAAAGAAATTACCAATATTATTCAGAAATTAGGGATGCCCAAGGGATTCATCAGCATGGAGCTCAGCGCTCTTGAAAAAATGCAGTCTCATGGCCTCGATAAAGTGGAATATAAGGTTTGCACCAATCCGGGGATGACCCCTGATGCCCTGAACAAGATTGCTTCTGGTGGAGAATTATCGCGAATCAGCCTTGCGATTCAGATGATTACAGCTCAACGCGGCGCCACCCCTACTTTATTATTTGATGAGGTGGATGTCGGCATTGGCGGTTCAACAGCCGCATTGGTAGGACAACTGCTTCGCCAATTAGGAGAGCGCCTGCAGGTATTTTGTGTGACCCATCAGCCACAGGTCGCCGCTTCAGCGCATCATCACTTCATGGTGCAGAAACACAGTGATGCACATCATACCTACTCGAGCATTCTCCCGCTCAATGAGTTAGAAAAAGTGAATGAAATAGCTCGTATGTTAGGCGGAATCACTATTACGGAGCAAACACGCTCGCATGCTCGTGAATTACTGACACAACACTCCTGAGCAAAGCGAATAGAAAAGGATTTTCTATGAAACAGTTTATTTCACTGATTGAACGTTTACGATTTCTCTTTTTGTTTTTTGTGCTGATTGCATTCTGCCTGGCAAAAACAATCCATGCGATTTACGCCGATTCTGCTGAAGGCCTGGCCAACCTGTTCTTCTTTTTACTGATCGTCTCCAGTCTGTTTGTCATTGGAAATCGCTCCCTCAAACTGCTGGCGGTATTGACGACAACCGCCGCCATAGAAATTCTGCTGGTTCTAATTGATTATCCCCGGCTAAATACCATCCGCTCTTCCTTTGCTGCAATCTATTTTATGCTGATGTTCGCAGGTTGCCTGCGATATACTTTTCATGATAAATCCATCAATATAACTACTTTATTCGGTTCTTTATGTGCCTACCTTTTTATCGGTTTAAGTTATGCCTATATTTATCTGATGCTTTGCAGCCTAAATCCCGGGGCTTTTTCAAACCTGGGCATGAATGAAGAAAACCTGGCGATTTATTATTCTTTCGTTACCTTAACCACTATAGGCTATGGCGATATTTTACCGCTTAGCCCTTTCGCTCAGACACTCTCATGGTTTGAGTCCTTTACCGGGCAGGCCTATCTGGCGATAGTGATTGGGCAGTTGGTAGGCCGCTACGTAGCGGACCGTCTGAGTTCACAGGAACATTAAAAAATGCGGTTGCTCCATAACTGGCAACCCGCTAAACTTGCGCCAGAAAATTCGCCTCCCTTCGGGTGAATAGAAATCGACTGGAATTTGCTTAATGAATCAGGAAACACGCCACAGGATATTTAAAATCTTTCAATCCTTAAATCCACATCCGACCACGGAATTGATTTACCATTCGCCCTTTGAGTTGTTAATCGCTGTTTTGCTTTCAGCGCAAGCTACTGATGTCAGCGTCAACAAGGCGACTGCCAGGCTATTCGCCGTCGCCAATACACCTGAGTCCATTTTAGAGCTTGGAGAAGAGCGGCTTAAAGACTACATCAAAACAATAGGACTTTTTAATACCAAGGCGAAACATGTCATCGCGACCTGTGAGACTCTGGTTACTCAATATCGAGGGGAAGTACCTGCTGAGCGTGCCGCCCTGGAGAAACTGCCCGGTGTAGGGCGAAAAACAGCCAATGTAATCCTCAATACCGCCTTTGGTCAGCCCACAATGGCAGTTGATACACACATTTTTCGTGTGGCTAATCGCACCGGAATTGCACCGGGCAAAACTCCATTAGCAGTTGAAAATGCTTTATTAAAGCGTGTCGACAAGGAATTTATTCATGACGCGCATCACTGGCTTATTCTGCATGGACGCTATATCTGCCAGGCGAGAAAACCGCGTTGCCCACTATGCCCTATTCGACAATACTGCGAATATTCCGATAAAACGACTGAATCCGATTTTAACTAAAATCAACCACATAATAAGCAGTTGACCGCATTCAGGGGATATTAAACAAAAATGAACGTCTTGCTCTGGTTATTTGCAGATTTTCCCCATAGAATGAAATTTCGTGAGGCTTCATCAAACTCTCATACCATGTCATCTCGAACGCAGTGAGAGATCTCTGAATGCTGGCACAAACCAAGATTTGGGAGATCTCTCACTGCGTTCGAGATGACGGCGTGTCTGTGGGTAAGGACACAGCTTGATGAACACTCTCGAAATTTCGGACTATTGCAGGAGAGCATTATGGGATGGATGGCCAGCGTTCAAAATTTGGGAACTACGGTTCAGAATTGGGGAAAAAGTCTGAACAATGCGCTAACGTCGTTGAGTAATAATAGCACATTGACAACCGTTGCAAAGGGATTGGGTAATTCAGCACATAAAGTCGTTTCCTATGGGTTCAAACAAATGGCGGTCGCTCCTGATCTCGCATACAACCTCACAAATTCCTCAGTACGTTCCGTATACAAAAATATGGCCTATATCCTGGGCCGTGATGTTGCTCCCCTGGTTGCGGCAAGTTTTATCACTAAATTAGCAGTCGAGCAATTGCGAGCCTTATACACTGAGGACGAAGAGCAGCTGGTTAGTGTCAATACCGGCCTGACCCTCCTTATTGGTGGTCTCTATGTGCTGGGTTTTTTGTATCGTGCAAAAAAAAATGTCGAAACGACAACCCATATGTTAATGCACATTTCGGATGCCTCAAAAAAGTTTTCGGAGGCAGGAAATGTATTAAATGGCGCTTCATTTAGAGTTATGGCTCCCCCAGCTCCAGGGGCGGCGCCAATTCCAATGACCATTTGCCAACAGCAGAAATGTGGTTTCATGGAAAAATTCAAGGGCTCTATTGAAAACAGTATCACCTACTGGGCAACCCGCGGTCTGATCTGGGGGATTAGTTTTATTCCCTATGTAGGAGAGATGGTTTCTACCGTCTTATTAATTCTTTATGATGGCCAGTTTATTCTGGCGATGGCAATGCCTGAGCATTGCAACCGGCATATTACTGCCTATCTTGAGGAGAATTGGGAGCTGGCGGCCTCACTGGGAATAGGGTCGCGCGGAGTGGCCTTTGCCTTTGTTGAAGGGATTTTTTATTTAACCGGGATACCCCGCGAACACTATCAGGATGTGATGCTGAAATTTGCGGTGTTGATGCAGATTGCCACTGCGACGCATATGAATCTTCCTCCTCCTGTCGATGAAACCTCACGCTATGTGGTTGACCCGCTATTACTTTTCGGCCGAGGCGTTTCTTTTGTTGATGGATTAATCATGGAAGGAGCCAAGAAAAAAATCCCCGAAATGTTAAAACAGCAGAAATCCACCTTTAATTGGGAGAGGGCAGGAGAGATCGTGCAAAGCTGCTGGAGCCATCCCTATCTGCAAAAGGTAATCCCCTGGGTAGCACCCTCTATGTTCGTCAGTAAGACCAGTTTTACCAATGACCCTCTGATTAAGGCGGACTGGATAGCGTTTAGGAAAGGCAGCCCAGCAGTGACGAAGGCTATCATCAAGACCTCAAAAAACCTGGCAGTTTGGGCTGCTTCAAGTGAGCCAGATATCTCAGCAAAAGCCTTGCAGAAAATTAAGGGAATGCCTCCTTTTGTGACCAAAATAGCGATGGCTTCATTGTATAATCCATCTATTATGGAGCTTGTCTATCGTGCCCACTTTAGCTTCTCAGCTATACCTCCGGGAGAAGAAAGACCAGAGATTCATCTCAATGGGAGTAAATTAAGGGAGATTGAATCCTCTACCAAACAAGATAAAAAAGACGAAACCACTTTAAAAGAAGTCGCAGCGCTGCCTGCACCACCGACCGCAGATCTTAAGTCACAAGAGCCTGTTGACGTAAAGGCTACCCAGCTAAAAGATTCTTCGATAGAAGTTTCAGCGAAAGCCTTGCGATCACGAGGCAAGTTCTCTGCTACGGCCCGAACCGAAGATCTAAGACCTCTCTCATCCTCCGACCCCAGAAATGCAGCCGAGCGCGATAATCTTAAAGCAGTTTCTTTTTCTTGAAGAAATAAAGCATGGCCACAGCTAAAAAGGCCATGCCGCATAAGACCGTGGGATAGGCATAACGCCATTTCAGTTCAGGCATATAGTCAAAATTCATTCCATATACGCCTACAATAAAGGTCAGTGGAATGAAAATACTGGCAAACAAAGTCAGTATTTTCATGGTTTCATTCATACGATTATTGAGCGTTGACAAATAAATCTCCAGCATGTTATTCGTCATTTCACGCTGCAAATCAATTGCTTCCAAAAGCCGCAAACAGTGATCATGCAGATCGCGAAAATACATATGATACTCAGCATTAATTAATTTCCCCTTACTGGAAATTAATAAATGGACAATATCTCGAAGAGGAGCGATGATTTTACGAAGCAGCATAATACGGCGCTTGATGACATAAAGATTCTGCAAGGAAATAGTTTGTGGATTATCAATCAGCCTGTCTTCAATCGCAGTAAGTGATTGTTCAATTCCCTCCACATAATCAAAGAAATTATCCACCACCTGGTCCATCAAAAGATAAGCCAGATAATCAACAACCTGATCGCGGATTAAGGAGTTTTCCATTGCCAGGCGTTTGTACAGGGAAACCAGCTCTTCATCGTCACTCTCTCTAAAAGTGATCAGCAGATTTTCCTTGATGATAATACTGAATTGCTCGCTTTCTTCGCATTCCTGCTCTTTAGGCTTATCCATCATACGAAAGACAATGAATAAACCCTCATTGATGACATCCACTTTCGGCCGTTGATGAGTATTCATGATATCTTCAACAATCAGAGGATGAACACCGAATACATTACAGCAGTGATTAATTTGTTCAACATTCTGCAAGCCGAAAATATCAATCCAGACGGTTTTCTTCTCGGCAAGCGCTGCCTCTACAAGCTCCTGGTCAAAGCCCTCGTGGCATTGATAATTGAATTCATCATAAATGTGTATGAACGCGCGTGTAGGTTTGGGCGGATTTTCACCCACATACACCGCTGAGCCCGGCATCATGCCTCGTTTTGCGGAGGATTGCTTTCTGAAATGAACCATTCGTAATTCCCTGTGCAGAATATTGTACGAGTTTAAATGATGAAAGGGTTTATTGGCAATTTAACCGCTTATCAAAGGCAGCCACATCACTTCTTCCCATTCCCTGATCCCCAGTGTCCGACTTTCCCAATCTCAATAACTTGCAAAAATAATTAGTATAGTGTTATATTGCCGGGCACTTATTGGCACGGATGTGGACAATGAGTGCTCTAAACGATTTGAATTAGGGCGGTTGGCTCATGTCTTTTCCAATACAGCAACAGTCACGCAATTGCTTAATGCTGACAGTTTCCATGCTCACTTGTCTGATGCTGCTTATTAATGTGTCATTCAAGATTATTAATTTTGAGAGCATGTTAATCACCTCCAGCAGCGTGCTATGCCCGCTGGTCGCCTGTTTTTATCTGGCCATTTTAAGTAAATGCAGCTTTGTGCAGCAACGTCATGCGCTCAATCAATCCTTGCTGACACTGTATCTCTTTTCTATAGGCATTTATATCCTCGTTAATCTGCCTGCCGCTGAGTATATGCGCGACAGCACGGCCTATCAGATCGTATTTGAGGACATTCCCAGGAAATTTTTTGCCTCCACCATTGCATTTGCGGTCAGCTTTTATTTACCTCATCTATACTGTTGTGCGCGGCGTCCGGCAATACTCATTTCCCCCAAAAAACGCTTATTGCTTGTTTTATTCGGCGGTATTTCCTTTTTCTCATTTGATTTTCTTCTTTTATTCGCTGACCCGCATGTTGAAAGCTTTGGCCGTATGTTTTTCGACTCGCTGCTCATTTCAGCGACTATTCTGCTTATTGCAGCGATTTTTTATTTAATAATGCACCTGACTGCCAAACCTGCTTCTACCGATGTTCCTAAGGAATCATTTTATTTTATTTCGCCCTGGTATCACTATCTGGTCAGCTTCGCTGTCACCGTTACATTAATTTCTCTATCCTGTGAATACCGCATTGTTTCATTTGGAAATGACTGGACTCTGACTGCCAGCGGCATTGTGTTTCCTTTGGTTATAATGGCCAGTAATTTGATCGGCGAGCTTTATGGCTATAAAGCCAATCTGCTGCTGGCCTTATTTATTATCCTGGCTGAGTTGGTATTTGACGGCTTGTTAATGCTGGTGACCGTGCTCCCTTCACCTGATTTTTTTGATTTGACTCCCTTTTATTCCTTCACCATGCCAAGACGCATCCCAGCGACCATACTGACCTTGTTAATAAGCCTGGCAGGAAACAGTTTTCTTCTTGAAAAGCTGAAGCAGACCGGTTACGGCAGCAATCGGGGCTTACGTCTGCTGGTAGCCAATCTCATTGTTAATTCCTTGTTATGCCTGATAAACTACAGTTTGTTATTCGGCGGAATGTATCCCTTTGAGCAAGTATTTAATCTGGCCACCAATGCCTGGGTGTTAAAATTTATTCTCACCTTAATTGGCGTTCCTTTCGTGCTATGGATTTATGAACTGCTCAATTCGCAGATTGTGAGACGCAGGGATTCGAGCCTGCCTACTGCTTATTAATATCTTATAATCTGCCCTTAAAGTCCTCTCTCCCTCAGGGAGAGAGTTAGAGAGAGGGTTAAAATCAACCCTCACCCCAGCCCTCTCCCAAACTTGGGAGAGGGGATTTCTCTTAAATAGAATTTAAGAAGGGGTGATTTTATTCCATTCATCTTTTCTTAGGCCTCTTCCAACCATAAACCGTTTTTTGCCGATTTTCACTTAAGGTTAGTTCATCCGCAGGCACACTTTTACGAATCGTACTGCCGGCGCCCACTGTCGCATTGCGTCCGACGGTCACCGGGGCGACTAATTGCGTATCCGAACCAATAAAAGCGCCGTCTTCAATGACTGTCTGATGTTTATTAGCACCGTCATAATTGCAAGTGATAGTACCTGCTCCAATATTCACATCCCTGCCAATCCGCGCATCACCCAGATAGCTTAAATGGCTGGCTTTGGAATGCTCATCAAATACAACATTCTTGGTTTCTACAAAATTACCAATTTTGCAAAAGCTGGCAAGCTCTGTTCCTGGTCTCAGACGGGCAAAAGGACCGATATGGCATTCGGCACCCAGTTCGCTCTTCTCAATCACACTATTAGGCAAAATCTCCGAACCTGCACCAATATGGCTATCCCGAATCACACAGTTAGGGCCAATGCGACAGCCGTCACCCAAACTCACTTTACCAATAAACACACAGTTGACATCAATAGACACATCCTTGCCACAAGTTAATTCGCCCCTAATGTCGATACGGCTTGCATCAGCAATCGATACCCCCGCCAGGAGGAGTTTCTCAGCCTGTCGCTGCTGCCATATTCTTTCCAGCTGCTGTAACTGCAATGGCGTGTTAACGCCCTGAATCTCGACCGGATCTCGGGCAGTAATGGATTGAACCATTTGTTCTTCCTGTACTGCCAAAGCAATAATATCGGTTAAATAATACTCTCCCTGCGCATTATTACTATTCAGCATAGGCAACCAGCGCTTCAGATCCCCGGCGTTGGCACAGCAAATGCCGCTGTATATTTCCCTGATCTGCCGCTGCTGCTCACTGGCGTCTTTTTCCTCTACGATGCCGTAGATAGCGGTATTCTCATCGCGCAAAATACGCCCTAATCCAAAAGGATTATCGAGATTGGCCAGCAAAAGACTGAGTTGGTTAAAGCTGCCTGATTGCCGGATTAAATGCCCCAGCGTTTCAGAGCTTATTAAAGGAACATCCGCAGAAAGAATTAAAACCCGGGCTTCTTCGGGAATAAACGGCAGGGCCTGCATCACCGCATGACCGGTACCTAACTGCTTTTCCTGCAGAACCCAGTTCACCTCCAGTGACGACAAAGCCTCTCGAACATGAGTTCCTCCATTGCCATAAATAATATGTACCGCTTCAGGCTTAAGGCTTTGTGCAGCCTCAACCACCCACGACAACATGGGTTTGCCAGCCAGCTTATGGAGCACTTTGGGCGTAGTGGAATACATCCGCTTACCCAGGCCGGCCGCCAAAATAATAACGTGTAAGGACATCTATCAATTCTCCTGTTAAAACAAGCGCTTTTAGTGTTTAGGGCGGTTTTGAATTAAACACTCTGCATCCGTATTGCTAATCCTAAAATTACTGATATGATAAAAAATTGCAACTAAAAGGAGTAGTGCAATGACAATATTTTTAAAGATCATGCAGGATTATATCAAAGAACAAATGCATTTGTATGATGCGGACTCCAGGAATAAATGGGCTCCCACTGCTGAGCGTGCAAAATTGGCAGAAGATAAAAGAACAATAGCGGATACCTTAAGCAATTTGATTTGTGCTATTGGCAACGATGAAGTTAAATTACAAAGCAAAGAAACAATACCTGAAGAACAAGAAGACGCTCCATCTTTTCAAGAAAAAGAACCTGTTAATTCAGATATCAACAATGATGAAATCTTTCTAGCCAAAATTTTAAAAATACTTGAGGATAAACAAATCGAGGCGAATGAAGAGGCTCGCCTGAAGAATATTGGTCCTGGCGACTTTAATAAGTTAGTTGTCAATATAAAAGAATTGGCAAGCGCTTATCTGAGAAAATTGAAAAAGCTGGGATTAAACAACATCCCTACCGATCAGCCCAAAGACCCACAACAGATATTTAATTATTTTATGGCCGATTATTTGTTCAAAAACACCCAGGAAGAAAGCAAAAATCCAAGCTTTTTACAAACCTGTGCATCCTTCTTCTTCTCCGATAAAGTTAATAATCTGCAAATTGCTGCGGCAAAAGAAAAACTGGTGGGTATCGCAGTAAATAATCTTTTTATCATGCTAGGAAGACCAGGTGTGGATAAGATGAAAGATAACCCTGCAGGCAGAAAAATCGCAGTGAGTCTGCAATTAACCGCTCTGGAGAGTGGCAATGTGCAGGTAATTAAAGAAAATGGCTTGGGCCTTGATCTCCCTATTCATTATGTTGCTCCTTTGGGAACGGTCGGTACCGATAAAAACATAGGGGTCTCAGAAGCCTATCTGAAAGAATGTATTAACAAAGCCAGAGAAGCAATGGGTATAGCCATCCCAAACCCAGCACCGACGGAAAGCTCAACATACCAACCATCCTGATTGCTTACAAAACGTATTGCGTATTCCCGGCCAGAATCTGGCCGGAACCCACTAGTAGCAATTGCTTAGTTCACCACATAGATTTTTCTCTACTGCCAGTTTGATGTCGGCCACTGGCAGGTTTTTACTGAGCAGATAAAGCAATTTACAATGTGCGGCCTCCGGCGTCATATCATGACCGCTGATTAAACCGGCATCTTTCAGAGTATGACCGGTGGCGTACTGATTCATTTCCACATAGCCCTGCTGGCACTGGGTGCAGTTAATAATAATGACATCGCGCCTGCAGGCTTCTTCCAGCATCTGCAAAAATCGGGCATCGTTATTTTGCGCATTACCAGCCCCATAAGTTTCCAGAACCAGACCACGCAGAGGCTGTTGCAGAAGAGCCTGCAGGACATCGGTTGAGAAGCCTGGGAACAGTCTGAAGTTGGCGATAAAATGCGGGCTGATGGTTTGCAGATGAAACTTTTTCTTAACCGGAGGGAGAATTAAATCCTGATTAATTTTTATGTCAATTCCAACACTGGCAAGCGGTGGAAAGTTTGGAGAAGCAAAGGCCTCAAAATGCTGAGCCGAAATCTTCTGACTGCGATTGCCTCTGAGCAAGCGCTGGTTGAAATAAATACAAACTTCTGTGACAGGCTGATGTGCACATAGCCATAAGGAGGTCAGGATATTATCATAAGCGTCATTCCTCACTTCCGACAAAGGAATTTGCGAGCCGGTGAGAATCACGGGTTTGCCCAGATTCTCAAGCATGAATGACAGGGCTGAAGCCGTATAGGCCATCGTATCGGTTCCATGAAAAATAACAAAGCCATCAAATTGTTCATAATGGGAAGCAATATCGCAGGCAATCTGATTCCAGTCGTTAAGAGTCATGTTGGAAGAATCAAGCAAGGGAGAATATTCTTTGATCTGGTATTCAGGCATACTCGGATGCGAGAGCGCAGTCATTTGTTGCAAAGCCTGCTCCACATACCCCTCGGCCGGTTCATAACCATGATTGGTTTTGACACTGCTGATGGTACCACCCGTATTGAGGATAAGAACTCGCTTTTTCATTACCAGCCTTGTTCGTAAAGTTCAAAAATCTGCAAAACAGCTATTATTTTAGTGTTGGAACCAAGTTAAATACAGTTTTATTTGCTCGGCTCGAAACTTTGTGAAAAAATCAGGGCATTAAGAGTTTAGTGTAAGTAGTTAGTCATGGTAATTGATCGTGCCGGGTACCGGCTGAATGTCGGTATCATTCTGGTGAACGACTCCGGCCGGGTTTTTTGGGGAAGGCGCCACGGGCATGATGCCTGGCAATTTCCGCAGGGCGGATTGGCTGCAGGCGAAACCTCTCTGGAAGCGATGTATCGCGAACTGAAAGAAGAAATAGGTCTGGATCGGGATGATATTGAGGTATTGGGTGTTACCAAACGCTGGTTGAAGTATCGCTTGCCGAAGCAATATCTGCGGCATGGCAGCGATCCGCTGGTGATTGGGCAAAAACAAAAATGGTATCTTTTGCGCCTGGTAACGAGTGAGCAAAAGCTTAGGCTGGATCTTAGTGACTCCCCTGAATTTGACAGCTGGCGCTGGATTGATTATCACGAACCGCAGGAACAGGTAATTTTTTTTAAACGGCAGGTATATGCCCAGGCAATGAAAGAGCTTGAGCATTTGTTAAGAAAACGACGCACGCCCTATGGCATTCGACGAAAGCGAGGTAACCAAAGTCGATAAATGTTAAAAATACTCAAGCGAATAGTTCAGGATGTAACGACTGCCAGCCATTTAAACGATGCATTGTCCATTCTCGTCCAGCGCGTACGCAAAGCGGTCAGCGCGGATGCGGTATCCGTATTTCTGATTGATAACAAACATGCCGAATATGTACTTGTAGCTACAGACGGCCTCAATAAAATGGCAGAGTATCGGGTTCGCGTGGCGCTTGATCGCGGCATTATCGGTCTGGTGGGACGACGGGAAGAACCTATCAATCTTGAGGATGCCCCTAGCCATCCCGATTTTCATCAGAATCCCCTGATTGGCGAAGAACATTTAAAAGCGTTTCTGGGTGTGCCGATTATCCAGCATCGCAAATTGTACGGCGTACTGACCGTTCAACAAGCGGAAAAGCGTTGTTTTGATGATGCCGAAGAAGCCTTTCTTATCACCCTGGCAGCGCAGCTTGGCGGCATTATCGCCCAGGCTGAGGCCACTGGCGAGCTGGTGCAAATCACTCAGCCCAAGCTCACCGGCGCAAAAAAACCGGAAACTGTTCAGACAGCTCTCACCGGTGTAGGCAGTGTTCCGGGAGTGGGTATTGGCACCGCGGTTGTGGTTTATCCGCCGGCGGATATTGATGCGGTGCCCAGGCATAATGTGGATGACATTGAACAAGAGGTAACCACCTTTTTTGATGCCCTGCAAATTGCCCGCCAGGATATGCAAAGACTAAGCAAACGAATGAAACATACGGTTGCTGAAGAAGAGCATGCATTATTCGATGTTTATATCCGTATTCTGGACAAAGACAGTTTAGGTACTGAAGTAGAAGATGTTATTCGTTCCGAAAAATTAAGCGCGCAAGCTGCACTTTCCAGTGTTATCAAAAAGCATGTTCAGCAGTTTGAAAGTATGGAAGATGATTATTTACGAGAGCGGGCCAGCGATTTTCGCGATCTTGGCCGTCGGGTTTTGGCAGAATTGCAGCGCACCCAGCGGGAGGAAATAGTTTATCCAAAGCGAACCATTCTGGTAGGTGAGGAAATCACCGCCTCGGCTCTGGCAGAGGTTCCAGAGGGGCATTTAGCGGGAGTGGTTTCGGCAAAAGGAGCCAACAACTCGCATGTGGCCATTCTGGCGCGCGCACTGGGCGTGCCTACTGTCATGGGGGTACGCGGTTTAAAAACTGAATACCTGATGGAACGTGCAGTCATTGTGGATGGTTTTTTAGGCCATGTTTACATTTCACCCAATCGCACTGTGCTCGCTGAATTTAAGAAACTGGCCCAGGAAGAACACGAGCTGAATCAGACCTTAATCAGCCTTCGTGACAAGCCGGCAGAAACTCTGGATAGCTATAAGGTATCCCTGCAGGTCAATACCGGGCTTGCGATGGATGCCGGTTTGTCAATGAGCGTTGGTGCGGAAGGGGTTGGCTTGTATCGCTCCGAAGTTCCATTCATGAGCCGCGATCGCTTTCCCTCTGAAGATGAACAATACATTATTTATCGACAAATTCTCAAAGCATTCGCCCCGCGCTTTGTCACCATGCGCACTTTGGATATTGGCGGGGATAAAATACTACCCTATTTCCCGGTAGAAGAGGATAACCCCTATCTTGGATGGCGAGGAATCCGCGTCACGCTTGATCACCCTGACGTGTTTCTGATGCAGATTAGAGCGATGATTCGCGCCAGCGAAGATCTGAATAATCTGCGGATAATGCTGCCGATGGTTACTACATTAAGTGAAGTCGAAGAAACTTCCCTGCTCATTGAACAGGCTTATCACGAGTTACTGGAAGAGGGCTGCCGTATTGAAAAACCCAGACTCGGAGTTATGATAGAAGTACCTGCGGCCGTATATCTTGCCAGAGAACTGGCGAAACGCGTGGATTTTCTATCGGTTGGCAGCAATGATCTGACTCAGTATCTGCTGGCAGTTGATCGCAATAATGCCCGGGTAGCGGGACTTTACGAATCCTTTCATCCAGCCATGCTAAGGACATTAATGCGCGTCGTCGAAGGCGGTCATGCCGCCGGTGTTGAGGTCAGTATCTGCGGCGAAATGGCCAGCGACCCTCTGGCGGTCATGTTATTGCTGGCAATGGGATTTGACACCTTAAGCATGAACTCCACCAGCCTGCCGCGAGTAAAATGGATTATCCGTAATGTGTCTTTAGCCAGCTGCCGTAAAATGCTGGCAGACGTGCTGGAAATGGAGCATCCGGCAGAAATTAAGCTCTATTTGCAAACGGCACTGGAAAATGAAGGCCTGGGCGGGTTAATCCGAGCAGGCAAGACGTGACTGGTGGTTTATTACTGAATGCTCTGTCTTATTGCCTGACGGGTCTCTTTGCCGGTTTAATGGCGGGGTTATTAGGCATTGGCGGCGGTATTATTGTCGTACCGGCATTGTTTTTCCTTTTTGAACAAAATCCGTCAATCAGCAATGATCTGGCGCCTCATCTGGCAGTTGGCAGTTCATTGGCAGTGATGATTTTTAGTTCTTTAGCGGCAATTTGGGCTCATCATCAACGTGCCAATGTATCGTGGTCTGTTTTTAACCATATCTGGCCAGGCCTGGTCAGTGGTGTTATTCTGGCTGCGGTTATTGCAAGAATATTGCCGGCGGACTGGCTGAAAGCCTTTCTCGGAGTTTTTCTCCTTGGCGCAGCAATACGCATGCGCTCGGGATTACCCTCCAGACCAGAGGGCAGCTTTCCGGCCGCCTGGATCAATCACAGTTTCAGCTTCTTTACCGGGCTTATTTCAGGTTTGTTGGGGATTGGCGGCGGTCTGATGATTGTTCCTTATCTGGCTTATTGTGGTGTTAATATAAAAAAAATCGCCGGAATATCCGCCCTTTGCACCCTGGCTGTGGGTGCAATTGGCTGTCTCGCTTTCACTATATCAGGTTTAACTGATAGAGAGCTGCCTTATGGCGCCTATGGCTATGTGTATTGGCCAGCGGTAATTCCTATCGCGATAAGCAGCATTTTATTTGCGCCAGTAGGCGTAAGTTTAAATTATCGCTTGCCGGTAAGACGTCTGAATATTATTTTTATTATCATGCTGGTGGTGACCGCTGTTAATTTACTTTGGGACTTTGTTTAAACCGATAATTGAGGAAAACATGCTAACTTATCCCGTTATTAATCCCGTTGCGTTTACGCTGGGTCCAGTGAAGGTTCATTGGTATGGTTTAATGTATTTGCTTGGATTCTTTATGGCCTGGGCTCTGGCCCGCTTGCGCGTTAGGCTATATCGCCTGGACTGGAGTAATGAGCAGGTTAGCGATTTGATTTTTTACGCAGCGCTTGGCGTTATTATTGGCGGTCGTGTGGGCTATATGCTTTTTTATAACACGCATCAGCTAATCAGTACTCCCTGGGCTTTGTTTAAGCTTTGGGAAGGGGGAATGTCGTTTCATGGCGGATTGATTGGAGTGGCTCTGGCTTTATGGTTATTTGCACGCCGCAGTAAAAAACCATTTCTCGAGGTTGCCGACTTCATTGCGCCACTTGTACCATTAGGTCTTGCTGCGGGCCGCGCCGGGAATTTTATCAATGGCGAATTATGGGGACGGGTAACGGATGTGCCCTGGGCAATGATTTTCCCGGGAAGCGATGGTCAGCCGCGCCATCCATCCCAGCTTTATGAGCTTGGGCTAGAGGGTATTGTACTTTTCATTGTAGTCTGGTTATATGCAGCTAAAAAACGCCCGACAGGCTGTGTATCCGCGATATTTTTAATCGGATATTCACTTTGTCGTATTTTTGCGGAATTTTTCCGCGAACCAGACATACAACTTGGTTATTTGGCATTTGATTCGCTAACCATGGGACAGCTGTTGTCTATCCCCATGTTGTTAGCCGGATTATGGTTATGGTGGGTAAAACAATGCAAACCTATTTGAATCTTTTAGATCATATTTTAAAAAACGGCACCGAAAAAACCGATCGTACCGGTACCGGCACCTTATCGGTATTTGGGTATCAGATGCGATTTGACCTGCGCCAGGGCTTTCCTTTAGTCACCACTAAGAAACTGCATACCCGCAGTATTATTCACGAGTTATTATGGTTTCTCAAAGGTGACACCAATATCGCCTATCTTAATGAAAATGGCGTTAGCATCTGGGATGAGTGGGCAGACAGCAATGGCGATTTGGGTCCAGTTTATGGCCGCCAATGGCGAAGCTGGCCTTCTCAGAATGGTGAAACGATTGATCAGCTCAGTGAAGTCCTTCAGCAGATTCAAAGCAACCCTGACTCCAGGCGATTACTGGTCAGTGCCTGGAATGTGGGCGAACTCGATAAAATGGCATTGATGCCCTGTCATGCACTCTTTCAGTTTTATGTGGCTAATGGACATCTGTCCTGTCAGCTTTATCAACGCTCAGCTGACGTGTTTTTAGGCGTTCCTTTCAATATTGCCTCCTACGCTCTCTTAACTCACATGGTGGCGCAGCAGACCGGGCTTCTGCCAGGCGAATTTATCTGGACCGGAGGTGACTGCCATCTTTATCTCAATCATTTGGAGCAGGCACAAACCCAATTACAAAGAACTCCTTATCCTTTACCACAATTGGAGATCAAGCGAAAACCGGACTCTTTATTTGAATACCATTTTGAGGATTTTGAAATTGTAAACTATCAGTTCCACCCACTTATCAAAGCGCCGATTGCTGTGTAGGCTGAGTCACTCACTGCCATTAAGTTAAGGAAATTTTGTCATTCCCACGAAGGTGGGAATCCATTCCTCAATTGGCATTATAGCGAGCTCAGAGATGGTTCCCCGCCTTCGCGGGGAGGACATTTTATATACAAGTGAGAGCTAGGGTGAAGGTTGATTTTAACACTCTCTCCTTAGGGAGAGAGGATTTTTAAATTAATGTTTTGAAGCTATTTGCTTCGGTTCCGATACAGAACGCGGTAATTTGCCGTTCTCGCTTTTTCCGTAGATAACCACCTGGTTCCTGCCATTGTTTTTGGCGTTGTAAAGAGCTTTGTCGGCTGCCTCAATTAAATCCGCTGTGGTTTTCGCGTCTTTGGGATACATTGAAAGCCCAATTGACGCCGTCACTTGCCCTATTTGCTGAGCTCCATATTTAAGCGGCGTTTTATGTATCGCCGCTCTTATCGCTTCAGCACGCATTTTTGCATCTTCTAAATTAATATCATAAAACATCACAATAAACTCTTCACCGCCATATCGGGCCGCGATATCTCCCAAACGAATATTCTCCTGTAATATATGGCCAAATTCCTTTAAAACGACATCTCCCGCTTCATGCCCGTAAGTGTCGTTGATTTTCTTAAAATGATCCAAATCAATCATCAGAATTGCAAAAGGCGAATTGGAGCGCTGCGCCTGGTGCAGCTGCTTGAACATGAAATCTTCCAAATAACGTCGATTGTATAAACCCGTTAAAGGATCGCGAATGGACTGATGGCGAAGATTTTCGCGCAGGCGAACATTTGCCAAGGCTAATGCGGTTAGCTCCGCAAAGGCAGTAATCAGCAAACGTTTGTTTTCATCAATTAACAAAGGGGTATCTGTCTTTGCTTCCATATAAAGTAAACCATAGATGTCGTTTTGAGCCATCAGGGGTACACAGAGTAATCCTCTGTCACCATGCTCTTCCAGCTTAATATGAGAACAGACCAGTTCTTTCTCTGGATCATTCACCTGGTGAATACGACCAAGACGAATGGCCCAGCATTGGTCGGGGACAAAGGTTTGATCCTGATCGTGAGGTTCTCCCCATCTGGCTGCATTCTCAAGGTAGTTTTTAGAAGGGTGCATAATAAACAGATAACCGCCATTGACAAACGATAACAGGCGCTGCGAGTATTTTGACATGACCGCGCTAAGCTCCTCCAGTGTACTGCAAGCCAGCATGATGTCGCTCATTTCAACCAGCAAGGTGATTTCTATATTCTTATTTTGCAACTCGAGCATTCCAGCAGTTAATTTCTCATAGGATTGTTGCAGTTCGGTATGTTCTTTAATGCGTTGGGTGATGTTTCGGACACTGTGAACAACTCCGTTGACTTCATTATTATCGTTTTGAATCAGACTTGATGACATCTCATAAGTATATTTATCGTCATTCACCTTAAGCTCCGCACGAAGCAGCTTCTCATGGGTTTGCAAAGAATCCTTCCATTGAGCAGCTATTGCACGTTTTTCATCGGCAATACCCTCAAAAGCCTCATCGATGGACATCCCCAGGGTCAGAGTTTTTCCAAAAAGCTGCTTGAATTCCTGCTGATAGGCTTCATTAAAAATGATGAACTGCAGATTTTTATCCAGGGCAGCAATCATATCGCTTGCACTTTCAATGATTTTTCGCAGGCGGGTCTGCGTGTTGAAGTTATGCTTTTCTGCGCTTCTACGAGTTAGCAGCTCCACATTCGCCAGTGCAAAGGCAATAATCAGAAATAAAATACTGATGGTACCGCCGACTATCAGAATAGAGCTAAATATTTTTGATTGACTGATTGCGGAATTATTTCGCTCAGTCAGCAAAACCATTTCAACTGATTTAATCTCCTGGCCCAAATCCTTTACCCGATTCGACAGATTCTGACTTAAGTTCAATTGCTCAAGACCTTCTGGCGTATCCAGTTTGTTACTTAATTTAAATTGCAAAATGCGGTTTAGTAACTCCATTCGCTGATCAACCAGCTCCAAAAACCGCTGAGTACGTACTTTTTGTCCTGGATTATCATGGGTTAAAGTTGTAAGTTGCTCTATATCTATCGTTAATTGCTTTTTGATTGGTTCGATATCTGCCAGAAACTGCTCATTACCTCGAAGCAAATAAGCTCGCTGCCGGGATTCGATATCGACCACGCTATACAAAGAGGAATCGATACTTTGAATCACCTGATAGGTATGGATAACCCAGTTATTGGCCTTGACTAGGGCCTTAAGCTGATAATAAGAGTAGACATTAATTATCAAGAGGCAGATCAACGCAGTAATAAAGACAAAATTAAGTATGCCTCTGCTTAATTGCAGATTATGTAAGAAAGACGAAACCGGTTTTTCTTTCACAGAGTATCTATCCTTATAGCCTATATAACATTCTTTTTTTATTATAGCTCTCAAATCGCAGCAGGGTAATTGTATAGTGACCCGTCAGGCTTAAGCATTCCCTTTATGCCGGGCACAAGCCCAGGCACGTAGGAAGCGGAAGGAATTGCTCTGTAATTTAAGATCGTAGGCAGAGCATCACCCATCTCAAAAGACCTGTAGAGACAGGTTAATGTTTTTTAGTACAGCTCCTGTACCCTTCTTTATCCGCAATTAAATACTCCGGTAATTTGGGGTTATCAATTTGCTCTGTATTTCTGTCCAGTATTAAATGACATTCCTCAACATAAGTAATCTGGCTGCTTTCATCAACCAGCAGTCGATACCAGGGGCTTCTTGCGGCAAATTCACGTTTACTGGCCTGCGGGTTATAGCGCCCGGATGCCTGGAATAAAGGATCGATATCAACAATGACGGCTCGGTAGCCGTGCTGCTGATGCCTGACGCAATCGCCGATATTAAATTTGGCTTCTTTAGTCATAGGCCCTCCTGCTTTTTTTGGCATTACATTATTAGTATCGGTTAATTTCCATAAAGCTTAAGCTTGCTATTCGCCAGATTCAGGCTCAAAATGGCGGTCAATAGTCATATTTTTGCATATCAGAATGTCGGCCAGGATTAGCCCTCAGAGCATTAATTCGGATCTGTTTCTTTATAAAACCCGGTTTATCAGTTTTGTATTGCTGCTTGCCTATACCTTTCTTCATACCCGGCTCACAGTAATCTACATACAGGTTACACTGGAACAAATGCTTGATTTTTGCACTCGTATGCCGTTTGCCCAACGCCTGCTGGTTCCTGCAATGGCGAAACTTTTATCCTCTTGTCTGCCTTTTTCTCCAGGCTCTCTTTTCTTTCTACTGGAATTTCTGTTTACAGCCGCCTTTTTTTTTAGTTTGCAGGCATTGCTTCAGCGCCAGCTTTCTTTGCGGGCAAGTTTCGTTGGCTCCTGGCTGTTTCTGTTGTTATTGCCGCTGTTATCCGTGGTTAATTACCGCATAATGTTTGGCGGCCCGGCGACTTTTTATTATCCCTCAGACTCAGCCTCCCTTTTTTTTATAAGTATGGGTTTTTTGCTGTGTTTACAAAAACGCTGGATGCTGCTCCTGTTCTGGATATTTCTTGCCACATTTAATCGGGAAAGCAGTATTTTACTGGTGCTGTTAATCCCGGCGCTGCATTGGAGTGACAGAAAACAAATAGCCAAGCCGATGATTGCTGCAGTGCTGCTCTATATTCTGGCGCGGCTGATCATTCTTCATTTAACTAAGAATTCGCCTGGCCCGCTCACCGAATGGTATGATCAGTTTTTTGGCCACACCTATTTTGAAACCAATTTCAACTGGCTATTCAGGCAACTGGCTATTTTTCTGGTTAATTTTTGTTTTATGGGATTGCCTGTACTGTGGTTTGCTTTCATTGATTACATTCCCCCGCAGTTAAGACCCATTCGCTTCATAGCACTCTTCTACTTCCTTGGCTTACAGCTCATTGGAAATTTCTCTGAAGTTCGCATCTTTCATGAAATTGTCATTCTTCTTTATTTACCGGTCTGCACGGCGGTTAATCGCTGGATTCAAAATGAGCCCGTTTATGAAACACCTTATAACTCTGCAGGCCTCTTTTTCCTCAATCGATATGCCGTTTCGCTCATTTTATTAGCCACTACACTGGCTCATCCGCTGCTTGAGCCTTTGGTAGTCAAAATCGCCAACTTGTCTGGAAGCAAGAACCACAGGGCGACGAATGAAGACTGGTATGACAAATATTATAGATAGTGCACCAAATGGTGCAAATAATGTTATAATATCACATATGGTGCAAAAACGAGGGGCTCATGAACATTCAATCCAAACCTGATGAAAATTATGTCCTGGCAGTAGCCCTCACAAATTTAAAAGCACAGCTGGGATTGACTGACGAGGAGTTGGGCAAAATCATTGGCCGTTCTCGTAATACAGTCAATCGAATCCTGAAGAAAAGCGAAATTGACCCTAAAAGTAAAGAAGGTGAACTTTCATTATTATTGATTCGAGTTTACCGCTCTTTGTTTGCTTTAAATGGTGGCAACAAAGAGGCCATTAACCACTGGTTAAGGACCAATAACTTTCATATTCAGGATATTCCTTTGGAAGCGATGAAGACTGTAACAGGACTATCCAGGGTAGTGAATTATCTGGATGCCATCAGAGGAAAAATATAAATGGTCGATATTTGGCTGCAAGCTAAAGGTAAAAATGAGATTAAACCCATCTTGGCGTCCATATTTCGCTTTGTAGAATCACAGGAAAAAGCAGCCACCTTGAATCTGGTAAACAATTTACATGAGCAATGTGTTTTAGAAGAGTTACTTGAGCATACTAAACCGCTATTTCCTGATAATACTGATTCTCTGGACTATCTGCTAAAAACAGCATTCCGTTATCCTCCGCTTAAATATGGTTCACGATTCGGATCTACTTTTGAGCAAAGCCTCTTTTACGGATCATTAAATCTTTATACAGCACTAGCGGAAGTTGCTTATTACCGTTTTGTTTATATGCTAGGCCCGGAAGTCCCCTTTCACACCTCTATTACAAGCGAATTCTCTTCCTTTTCCGTCTCTATTAAAAGCAAATGGGGAGTGTTTTTAGATCAGCCGCCCTTTACTGAATTTGAATCCATTCTAACCTCTCCCACTTCCTATTCTGATACACAGCAATTGGGTTCTGATATGAGGCAAGACGGAGTAGAAGCTTTCCGATATATTTCGGCCAGAGATAAAGAGAAAGGGAAAAATATTGCTCTGTTTTCGCCTGGCACTTTTCATGCGAACAGCCCCTCCAATTTAACAGGTTGGTTATGTCAGACCAGCGTTAACGAAGTGGGCTTTATCTCTAAACGAGATAATCAACCTGTAATGTTCACTCAGGACTATTTTTGGGTCAATGGAAAATTCCCCTCACCTTCAACTTAAATGTTATGAGTTTGGCTCAAAGATGGTTTCTTCCACCTGCATAGTAAAATACCCAGTTCGTATAAGAGGCATAACGGCACTGCTAATAATATTTGTGATAAGACATCAGGCGGCGTCAGCAGCATGCCGACAGTAAAGGCCAGCACGATAATGTAGGGGCGTACCAGGGTTAAATGCTGAATTTCAAGCCATCCCAGCTGAACGAGTACAAAGCAGATTAAGGGTACCTGAAAGCAGATGCCGAAAATGATCAGCATGCGGGTAATGAAATCCAGAGCATTGCTGATATCAGGCATCATTTTGACACCATCAGGAACAGCATGAATAAAAAATTGAAACATAAACGGCAAAACCCCATAAAAACAAAAAGCAATGCCCAGAAAAAAAAGGCCTAAGCTGCCAAGTACCGCGCCCTTTATTTTTTTTCGTTCATCGCGATAAAGTCCCGGCGCCACGAAGCCCCATAGCTGGAATAAGAAAAACGGCGTTGCCGAGAGAAAGGCGAGATTGCTGGCCAGAGCGATTGGCGTCAACACTGGGGCGGTAACCTGTGTGGCAATCAGGCTGCCTTGGGCGGCTGGCAAGGCATTCAACAGAGGAGAAACCACCCAGTGAAATAAATCCTTTGCAAAATAAAAATAACTGGCAAACAGGATAGCAAAAAAAATCAGCACCCTGATCATCCGTTTTCTAAGTTCAATAAGGTGCTCTAACATAATTTATTCCAAATGGCTGCTCACCGAGATGCGTTGAAAGACTATTCATTTATATCGATCTCGGTTAGTCTGGTCAATCCGGTGGTTTGAATTATTGGAATTATGAACAGGGATCTTTTCCGCTATAAATTACGTTTCATCAGCATTGTCCTTATCTTCGGTTACGCCTTTATGCATGTCAAATTAACCGGTGTCTATGACGGGGCGACCCTTGATGAAATGATCAATTTTACGGCCAGACTCCCTTTTGGTCAGAGAATGCTGGTACCCGCGCTCGCCCGTGGACTCAGTTATATTTTACCCATCGGTACCGATCAACTCTTTTTTCTGCTGGAGCTTATATTTGTCAGCTCTTTTTTTATTGCGCTTTTTCATTTGCTGAGAACCGAATTTTCGATTGATGAAGCCCGGCTGTTAAGCTGGCTTTTTCTGCTGCTGCTTCCGTTAATGTCCATTATAAATTACCGCTTTACCATCGACGGCGAAGCCTCCTTTTTTTATCCTGCCGACAGCGCTTCCTTATTTTTTATGACGTTGGGTTTTGTATTCTGTATAAAAGAGCAGTGGCGCTGGCTGATTCCCTTGATTTTCATCGCTACTTTTAATCGTGAAAGCAGCATCCTTCTGGTTCTCTTAATACCGGCACTGCATTGGCAACAGTTAAAAAAAGTTCAGACTGTATTCGGACTGGCTTTAATCACTTATCTTTGCGCTCGACTGCTGATTGTATTGCTGACTTATAAGCTGCCAGGTACTTATAGTGAATTTTATTTTCGTGATACCAGTCATACCCATTTTGAAGCCAATCTGCTCTGGCTTCTGGAAGATAATAATCTCTTGTTTTTCATTTACTGTCTTTGCGGACTACCCGTGTTCTGGTTTGGTTTTCATGATTACATTCCCCCGCAATACCGGCCAATCCGCTATGTGGCCCTGATTTACTTTATCGGACTTTTATTGGTCGGGCATTTCATGGAAGCGAGAATCTTTAATGAATTGCTAATACTACTTTATTTTCCGGTCAGTATTGCCGTATCCCGATGGGTGGCAGGCCGCTCGCCCTATATTGCTGTGAAACAACACTGGCTTTACTTTGCTGACCGATATGCAGTTCTGGCGATTCTGGTGGGCATTGCCATGGGGCGCTCGGCTATCAATCCCTGGGTACTGTGGTTTTCTGCAAACTAGCCGCAAGGAAACATTTGGTAGTTTACTCAAAGTACTATATAATTGGGAGCGATAATTTTTAGGTGAGCAAGCTCATCACTAATACGCACTTAACCCAGAGTTTGTAGCAGATAACAATTCTCGCATCCAATTTTATCTCTTTGATATTCCTAATTCTGAATACGAGTGCAACTACTAGCAGACTGGATTTTCAGGTGAAAGAAAGTGAGTCATCGTCCTCGTAAACGTTTTGGTCAGAATTTTTTGCAAAATAAATCTATTATTGCACAAATTATTTCTGCCATTCATTTAAGCTCCACTGATACTGTAGTGGAAATTGGCCCAGGTATGGGCGCAATGACACAGGCTTTATTGAAAATCCTGCCCAAACTGACCGCAGTTGAAATCGATCGCGATCTTTGCGCATTACTTACTGAAACCTATAGTCCGGAACAACTGCAACTTATTAATGCCGATGCCCTGACTGTCAGCTATGATCAATTGGGTACTGGCCTGCGAATTGTGGGGAATTTGCCTTATAATATTTCGACCCCACTGCTCATTCACTTATTTGACTTCGTGTCTTCTATTCAGGACATGCATTTCATGCTGCAAAAAGAAGTCGTTGAACGGCTTGTTGCTTCGCCAGGTTCAAAGGATTACGGGCGTTTGAGCATTATTACTCAGTTTTACTGCCAGGCTGATTTCTTATTTGAAGTGCCGCCAGAAGCTTTTTTCCCAAAACCCAAGGTAGATTCGGCCATCGTACGCCTTAAACCGTATATAAGCTCCCCCTATCCCAAAGTTGACATCATTCGCTTTCAAAATCTCGTCGCACAGGCTTTTTCCATGCGCCGTAAAACACTGGCCAATAATTTAAAACCTCTGCTGTCAGCCAATGAGATAATTAACCTGGGGATAGACCCCTCGAGAAGACCAGAGCAAATTTCAATCAGAGAATATATTGACATC
Source organism: Legionella genomosp. 1 (assembly GCF_900640215.1). NCBI lineage: Bacteria > Pseudomonadati > Pseudomonadota > Gammaproteobacteria > Legionellales > Legionellaceae > Legionella > Legionella genomosp. 1. The sequence continues at coordinate 126,488 of NZ_CAAAJH010000005.1, read as the reverse complement.
AGTAAGCATCTGGAAATGATATAAAATTAATTAGGAGCAATTGGCTGACACCACGGATCAACTGCTCAAAGACTCGTAGATTATGGAGGTTGTCTTGTTTCATCGTTATGGAAGAGGACGTATGTCCCAAGCCCGGCCTTTAAAGGATTTAACTAAAATAGTAACAGTTGAACAAATCCTTGCCGATGATAAACGTAATCAGTTAGTCCAGCATATTAGCGAAAACTGTGCTCTGGAACCGGCGCGCTTCGATAGTATCGGCCTGACAATCATCCATAATCTGGTAAATCACACACAGCTTCTGCCTGAAACCTCCAATAGTTATTATTCCCAGCCAGGCGGCTTAATCGATCATGCCTTGAATCGTACTGAAGCCGCGCTGAATTTGTTCAAGCAATATATGATCCTTGAAGAAAACAGCAGTTATTCAGAGGAGCAGAAATTATGGCAATACGCTCTGCTCTCCGCGGCCTTACTGCAGGGGATTGGCAAATTACAAATTGATTTGACCGTAGAGCTCTTTGACAATAGCGGGCAATACCTTAAACAGTGGAATCCCTTGCTGGAAAACCTGATTTTAGTCGGCAGCCATTATTCCTATACTTTTCAAAAAGAAAGCAATATCGAGTTTCGCAAACGCCTTAATCTGCTGATGGCGCGCTTGCTCATGCCTGCCAGCGGGTTTGCCTGGATCGCCTCAAAACAGGAAGTGCTCGAGGTTTGGCTGGCCCTGCTGAATGAAGACGAATATTCGGCTGGTACGCTCGGCGCAATATTAATCCGCGCCAATGCTATTGCCTTGCAACGTTATTTTAATCAGCAGGCAGCGCGTCACTATGGCAACAGAGGCCGCTATGGCCGGGTGAGCACCTTTGGCGGCGGAGCCCCTGATTCAGTCAGTGATATCGAGCAGCAAATCGGCATTGAGTTTTTACAATGGTTGCAGAAGGGCCTGGATAGCGGCCTGATTATGATTAATAAGCCGCCGCTTTTAATGGTACCCGGCGGTCTGCTTATGTGTCCGGATATTTTCAAATGGTTTATTCGTGAACATCCTGAGTATAAGAACTGGCAAGCGATTCAAAATGCTTTTCTTTCATTAGGTCTGCACCGAAATGGGCCTGACGGGAGTACCTTTCGGTTTGAGAATAGCAAAACTCAGCAAATGTATAGTGGCGTGGTGGTTGAGAAACACGGCTCCGTCTGCATGTCTGATGAAGTTACTGTGAGTCATCTAATCACTGGTAAAGAAAGCAGAGTCAGCTCGCTTGAGTTGATTCATAACGCCCCTTATAACAATATTTTCACCCAACAAACGCAGCAGGCCTCTCCACCTCCGCTAGCGCATGTTGATGCGGCTGGAGAGTGGAAGAATCCCCGGCTGCCATCCATAGGAAATCAGCACAGCTTACTGCCTGGATAAATTATTGTAAGGACTCTTCACATGCCCGATTATGCGATTGGGGATATTCAAGGCTGCTATGAGCCATTAATGAGATTGCTGGACAGCCTTGATTTTAATGATCGCAGTGACCGGCTATGGTTTGTCGGCGATTTAGTCAATCGTGGACCGGAATCACTTAAGGTACTTCGATTTATCAGACAGCTTCCTCTGGAGCCGGTGATTACCCTGGGTAATCATGATCTTCATCTTCTTGTTAAAATATTTGGCCAGAATGCAAAAGTAAATGCCGATGATACTCTTTATGAAATCCTCGAGGCCCCTGATTGCGAAGAATTAGGGCATTGGCTGCGCAATCAATCGATTCTCGTTCATGATCGCGAGTTAGATGTGGTCATTTGCCACGCAGGAATTGCACCGATGTGGGATCTTGAAACCGCTATCCAGCTTGCATCAGAACTGGAACTGGTTCTTCATTCAGTTGACTATGCGTATTATTTTGCGGCCATGTATGAAAATGAACCCAGTTTATGGCGCGATGATTTGAAAGGCGTGGAGAGGTTGCGTGCGATTACCAATTATTTTACGCGAATGCGCTTCTGTGATAAGGATGGGCGTCTGATATTAAATTGTAAGGGAACGATTGCTGAGGCACCGGCCAATCTACTTCCCTGGTTCGGCGTTCCCAAGCGTATTTCCATTGATGCGGATCTGGTCTTTGGCCATTGGGCGGCACTCGGAGGCTATTGCCCGGTACCGCGTTTGCATGCGATTGACACGGGCTGTTTATGGGGCGGTCAATTAACCGCATTGCGCCTGCAGGATAAAAAGCGCTTTGCAGTTTCCGGACAATCAGGGGATGGACTGCTTTAATTTTACCGGAATAATCCCCCCTTTTTTTATGCGGGCAAGGTCGGGATTGAATTTCAGATTTTGATACACACTGTCTATCGAGCGCAGATCTAGTAATAGGGGGATAAGCTTCCCTTTAGGCTGGCGAATATGCACCAGATAATCACCAGGAATAAGACTTAGCGGCTGTGGATCGTAATCGACGTCAATTTTAACTGTTGTAAAAAAATCCTGAATGGGTGAATAGTGGATTGAGACAGAATGAACTGCCGGATTAATGGCAATCACTTCTTGTGCGGCATTGATTTTTTCCACCTGAATATGGTGTTTATTCAATAAATCCAGTACGCGAGTTTCGCCGCTTTTTATTAAATACGCGTCAGGCATTAAAATGGTTTCATCAATTTCTATAAAATCAAAATTGGCAAATTCACGGTCAACAGCCTGGAGATTATCGGCGCGGCGTAAGGAAACGGCTGTTCTGGGCTGCTGCATGTTCAGATTATAGTGGTAAGCCAGATAGCTTTTATAATGCAAGGGATATTGTTTCCATTCATTGCGCGCTTGCTGAATAATCGCCTGCAAAGCCTGTTTATTTTTTTTAACTACATTTAAGAAGCTCAGCACACTGATGTACTGTTTGTTTCGCCTGACCTCAATATTGCCTGGGGTTGCATAATGCCCATCCTTGGAGTCCAGACGGTTTTCAACCAGCACCGAAAAAACTCCCTGCAGTGCGCTGTAATTTCGCATGTTACTCACTCTCAGCCCACCATGACTAACCGGCTGGTTAAGCTGTAAAATTTCGCCGCGATAATGTTCACTACGCAAACCGTATTCTTCACTGGTTTTCAGTAATTGCGGCAATAGTACTTCATGGCTGAACTGTCGTAACTTCTCGTTAATATTGGGGTTATTTCCTATTTCGTATTGTGCTTCTGCATTGACATAATAACCTTCTTTCAGAGTAAGGATTTTCTTTTTGGTGGACGATTCATGCAAATCAAGTAAAGCATCAATCTGATAATCTTTAAGAACATTGATAAAAATTTGAGTTTCAGCATAGGCCAGTCGGGTAAAATCGACATTCAGGTTGCCGTTTATGGCATTAAAACGGGAGTTATTATCACGGCCATCCGGATTCGCGTTGACAATAATCATAAAATTAATATCATCCAGCATACTTTGCTGCTGCTTATTGACGGCTAACTCCAGAGCCAGCTTCTGCAGGGCTTCGCAGCCTGAGGGCTCAGTTCCATGCTGCGACCCCAGTAGTAACACAGTCAGCTTATTAGTCTCATGCTGCCCGTTTTCTAAAAAGGCTTTTGAATTGGAAACCAGCAAGGCAGAAATAGGCCGCCCTCCTGCTGAAAGGCCAAGATGAAGCAGCTTCATGTGAGGAGAATGCTCACTTAACTGCTGAAGGAATGCCTCAATGTGCCGGCTATCCGGTAATGATTGAAACTGGCTGGCTTCCAGAGGGGTCGCAAGGGGCACTGGGCTGGTTTTCGCCATCAGCGGATGGCAGACTAGCCATAGCACAGAAATCACCATCCATTTTTTCATTAGTTTAATTCCTGTTTTTGTAACTCTCCAGGTACGTCATCCTGAGCGTAGCGAAGAATCTCAACTGCTTAGAACTGAGCCAGATTCAGGAGATCCTTCACTACGTTCAGGATGACGTTGAAGTAACAATTTTTTTAATTATTCTAGCAATTTTTATGCCGTATCCCCCACACAGAAAGATATATAAGGAGGGCAAGAAAGCTTTGCCAGGTGTTTTTTTCAATCAGACTAGTATTTTCCGTCACTAGTGGCCTAAACTAAAATTAATGACATCAATAAGTTATCTTACAGGATAAGACGATGGATTTAGTGAAACTATTAGAGTCCTCATCGCTGTTTTCAGCCCTGAACAAGCGCATTTTATGGCGAATTGCTGACTTGGCCCAGGAAAAAACCTATCTGAAAGGGGATTATCTGGTTCGCGAAGGGGAAACAGCCCAATATTGTTTCATCATTGTATCCGGTCAGGTAGAGGTGTTTCGGGAAATGAATCTGCCCGATAAACTGTTTATTGCCAACCTGGGCGCAGGAGAAATCCTCGGTGAACTGGCAATAATTGATGGCTTACCTCGTTCCGCCAGCGCCATTGCTCTGGAACTTACTAAAACTTTAGCAATCTCTGCCTGGGATTTTAAAGCCCAGATTCAGGCTTATCCTGAAATTGCCTTGCAGTTATTACCTGTTATTGCCAGGCGCTTGCGTGATGTCCAAAATCAATTAACCACTATGAATACTTAATATGGAAAAAAAGCCTATTGTCTTCCGACAAAGTGCCTTGGAGCATGTCAACCGGCCAGTGCTGCTTGATGACGCGCTGCAGGTGGTCTCTACACGCAATTGGCTCATCCTGTTAATTCTGACCCTGTTATTGCTGGGTTTCGTTTACTGGTTATTTTATGGAAATATTTATCTGCGCGTGCAAGGCAATGGAATGCTTTTGAGCCTTAACAATCCAATTGTATCGGTACAATCCTCAGAACAAGGGGGTGTTGTTCAGCAAATCTATGTACAGCCCGGTCAGCGAGTACATAAAAATATGCTGCTGGTAAGAATGGATAGCGAGCTAGGCATGCAACTGCAATTGCAGAAAAACTATTTAATCCAGCTTAAGAAGCAGCAAGCTGATCTGACTGAGCGCGCCAAGACGATTCTGGTTAATCTCGAAACCAGTCAAAAACAGCAAATTGAAAAAATAAACTCCAGTCTCGCTGCAGCGCAGCAGAAAATCAAGCAGCTGGAAACCATGATGGGCCTGAAAGAAACGGCCTATAAGAAAGGAATTCTTGATTTACCCAATGTCACCGAAACCCGTATTGAGTATTATCGTCTGCTACAGGAAGTGCGCTCTCACGAGGCGGATTTGATTTCCATGAAAGCTAACCTGATTGATCTCAAGGACAAGTGGAGAGAACGACAACTCGAAATGGACATGACCGTTCAGAAAGCTGAGTATGATTATAATCTGGCTGAGAAACGCTGGGAACTCACGCAGAATATTATTAGCCCCACCGATGGCGTGGTTGCTGAAATCAAGGTTAAGGAAGGCGATCTGACCAGGCCCGGCGAACCCTTGCTGACTATTGCGCCAGCTGAAAGCAATTTATACGCCTTGATCTTCATACCAGCTACCAAAGGCAAGCTTCTTAAAATTGGCATGACTGCACAAATTGCTCCAAGCACGGTGAATAAGCTGGAATATGGAACCATCCAGGGACGGGTCGAAACCATTTCACTGCTGCCGGTCACTGCTGAAAATATGATGACTATTCTGAGAAGCCAGGATCTGGTTCGCTTTTTTAATAACTCCACGCCGCTGATTGCTGTAAAAATTTTGCTCGATAAAAATAATGCTACTCATAGCGGTTACCAATGGACCAGCTCGAAAGGCCCTGACATTAATCTGACCCAGGGAACTGTGGTTGAAGGCATGATTAACGTTGAAGCGAAGAAGCCAATTGAATTATTTGTGCATTTTGTGGACTAAAAAGCATACTCTATGGCAAAAGAAAAAGTACAACAAAAGCGCGTCAACACGCCAACCATTCTGCAAATGGAATCCACTGAATGTGGAGCCACCTCCTTGTCTATTATTCTGGCTTACTACGGGAAATATATTTCTGCAGAAGAGGCAAGGGTAGCCTGTAATATTTCCCGTGATGGTACCAAGGCAATCAATATTGTGAAAGCAGCCAGACATTATGGAATGGATGCTTTTGGCGCCAATGTCGACATCGATGAGTTTGAAAATGTGAAAGTCCCCTTTATTGCCTATTGGGAATTTAATCACTTTCTGGTAGTAGAAGGCTTTAATGCAAAAGCAGTTTTTCTAAACGATCCGGCAACAGGTCCGCGTAAAATAAGCTGGGAAGAGTTTGGTAAAAGTTATACGGGCGTAGTGCTGGAAATTACTCCGGGAGAGGGGTTTGAAAAGGGAGGCACTCCAGAGCGCTCGACCCTGTCTTTGTTGTTTGACAGAATCGGCAATAATTACTGGCCCATGCTGTTTATTCTATTAACCACTGTGGCATTAATAATCCCCCAGATTGCCACCCCAATCTTTACAAAAGCCTTTATTGATCATCTTCTTATCGATAATCAACGCTCATTAATTCCTGTGGTTTTACTGGGGCTGGCTTTTACCACGATTGCTGAGGTTCTCTTTAGCATACTGCAATTCAAAGCATTAAGACGCTTGCAATTCAAACTTAATATTGTCAATTCCATCCAGTTTCTTTGGCATCTTCTGCATTTACCCATTCGTTATTTTCAGCAGCGGGCATCGGGTGATATCGCAAACCGGAACTCTCTTAATGAGGAGCTGGCCTTATTGCTGTCAAAAAATTTGCCGGCACAAGTGGTAGGGATTTTTGAGATGTTAGCCTTTGGTCTGGTTATATTCTTATTAAGCTGGCAAATCGGTATCGCACTACTTCTTCTGACTTCTTTAAACCTGTTTTCAATGTTGTTGGGCAGACGTTTTTTACTCGATTATGGCCGACGTTATGCGCAAAATAAAGGAAAACTGGATGGTATAGAGGCTAATGGCTTTCAAATTATTGAAACCCTGAAGGTCGCGGCGCTGGAATCCCATTTTTTTAACCGCTGGCTTGCGCACTATACCGAATACCTGACCACCGAGCAGCGTCTGCACTGGATAGGCGCATTGCTTGGCCTTATTCCCAGCCTGCTTGGTTTCTGGGCGAATATGGTGATTATTTGCTATGGCGCTTATCTGGTGATGTCAGGTGTTATTACCATTGGCTCGGTAGTAGCGATTCAGGCGCTGCTCAGCAGTTTTCTGCAACCGCTGAATAGTTTGATAGGCTTTTACCATCAGCTCAACCAGATTAAAGGAGACATTGTCAGACTGGATGATGTCGTGAATACCCCCTCTGACGCGCATTTTGACAGCGGGCAAACTCGTCAGGTAGCCCCTCCCATTCCTGAGGACAAACGAATTCTGCAGGTAACCAATCTGGGTTTCAGCTTTTCTCCGCTTGATCCCCCTGTTCTATACGACGTGTCCCTGGAGCTTAGACAAGGAGAGCGCGTTGCGGTGGTCGGTCAAAGCGGGAGTGGTAAATCGACGCTGGCTAAATTGATTACAGGAGTGTACCAGCCTACTGAAGGCAGCATTAACCTAAACGGCTGCCCTATTGCTGAATTAAGCCGATTGTCAATCAGCAAACTGCTGGCCCAGGTTGATCAGAACATATTATTCCTCCCCGGCACTTTGCGTGACAATTTAAGTTTTTGGGATAAGTCGCTTAAAGATGAACAACTATATGACGCATTGAAAGCGGTTGAAATGGATGAAATTGTCCGAGCGCGAGGCGGGCTGGACATTCTTATCAATGAGTCGGGAAATAACTTTAGCGGCGGCCAGCGCCAGCGTCTGGAAATCGCCCGAGCAATTCTCAGGCAGGCTCCATTGTTGATTCTCGATGAAGCGACTTCGGCGATGGATACGGTTCTTGAACGACAGATTTATGACAATTTGTGGGGAATGAATACCAGTTTACTCATTATTGCTCACCGTTTGAGTGCCATTCGCGATTGCGATCGAATTTATGTGCTGGACCAGGGACAATTGACTCAAACAGGAACCCATGAGGAGTTAATCGGCCAGGCTGGCTTGTATCAGGAACTAATCAACCAGGAGATGTAATGAATCAGGACGAGGATCTGCCTCTTTCCAGTTTGCATTTACTGGAAGATATTTATAACGAAAAAGAAACTCCGTTCCATAGTGATAATACATTGGAAAGCTATTTCGCGGTTTGCTCCATGATCACCAGACATTTGGGCATGGAAATCCACAAGCCGGTTCTCCAGTCGATTGAACATCCCGATCCGGTGGATTATCTGAACTCAGTGGCAACAGCCAATAGCCTGCGTATAAGAAAAATCCGCTTAAAGCGGAACTGGTGGCATAATGATCTTGGGCCAATGGCTGTGTTTTACAAAAAGAAACTCTGCGCATTAATCCCGCAGGGAACCGGGTATCAGCTGATCGATTGCCAGACAGGAAAACAATTCAGGATAACTCCGTCTAATCAGCAGGACGTTAAGGCCGACGCCTATATATTTTATCCAACCCTGCCCCAGGAAAGCGTACCGCTGAAAGATATTCTGAAGTTCACCTTCAAGGTGTTAAAGAAAGATCAGGCCAAGGTCATTATTTATCAGATTTTAATCAGCTTATCGCTTCTGGTAGTTCCCGTAATGACGGGGGTTATTTTCGATGACATTATTCCTTTCGCCAATCTTTCGCTTTTAGGCCAAGCCCTTATTTTGCTGCTTCTGACCAATGTTATCACCCAATTATTATATCTCTTACAGGTTGAATCGATTATTCGCCTGCAGATTAAATCCAAGCACCGGCTGCAAGTGGCCATTATGGACAGGCTTTTACGGTTGCCGCTTACCTTCTTTAATCAATACACAGCAGGCGAGCTAAGCTTTAGGTCGGGAATTATTAATGAAGTCCAGGAAATTTTAAGCGCAAACATTTTGCGCAGCATGCTGGATGGTCTGATGTCACTGGTCAATTTCTTTTTAATGTTTTATATCAACTCCATGCTGTCACTGGCGGCTGTTTCCATCGTGCTGGTTATAACCATTAGCAGCTTAATCTTCAACCGGATTATTTTGCGCCAGGAACGAAAAGTGATTGAAGCGGAATCCACGCTCAGCGGTATTTTGCTGAGCGTGATTAATGCGATTATCAAGCTTCGTATTGCTCACAAGGAGGATGCAGCCTTCGCCAGCTGGAACAAGTGTTACAGCGATAAAATGCGAGAGGAAAATAAAACCCATATATACCAGAACCGGCTTGATGTTTTTAATATTTTTCTCACCGGAATGAGTACATTAACCATCTATAGTCTGGTTATATGGCAAAATGCCGGCATCAGTTTCGGGCAGTTTATTGTATTTAACGCCGCATTCGTACAATTTTTCTCAGCCTTTGTTTCTTTAAGCAATGTGGTCAGTGAAAGTCTTGAAATAATCCCTTTGTTCAAGATGGCTAAACCTATTTTTGCGACTGAAACTGAAAAGGAGGAAAACAAATCGCCAGTTGATCTGGACGGGCACATTGTTTTGAAAGATGTTGTGTTCCGTTATCCCGACCATGAGGAGCCAATATTTGTCGATTTTAATCTGGAAGTACAGCCAGGCTCTTTTACAGCGATTGTCGGCCCTTCCGGCTCAGGAAAATCGACTCTGTTTCGCTTGCTGCTTGGCCTGGAAAAAATTGAATCCGGTGAGATCAAATTCAGCGGAATCGATCTGAAAAATATACATCTGCGAAACTTACGCTCACAGATGGGTGTGGTCATGCAGGTTACCCGTCTTATTCCGGGTACTATTTTTGAAAACTTTGCCGGTAATAACGATTCGCTGACTCGTCGTGAAGCCTGGGACATTGCTCGGGCAACAGGGCTTGAAGAACTGATTCAGGATTTGCCAATGGGCATGGATACCTTAATCAATGATGGCATCCAAACCTTTTCCGGCGGCGAGGTGCAGCGTATTAACCTGGCTCGCGCCATTAGTGCCAATCCTAAAATCCTGCTTCTCGATGAAGCAACCAGCGCTCTGGATAATAAGGTCCAGAAACAAATCAATGAGACCCTGGAAGCAATGAATCTGACCCGCATCGTCATTGCGCACCGTTTCAGTACCATCGTCAATGCCGATATCATTCACGTCATCCGAAATGGCCGCTGCATTGAATCAGGAAATTATGAGGAGCTCATGCGTCAGCAAGGCTTCTTTTATCAGATGGCAAAACATCAGCTCTAAACATGGCCTGCCTTCATTAAGCACAGAATGTCCTCTAGTTGAAAAGATGATTTATTAGGATGCTAAAATTAATAATAGGCTCAGTAAATCTGGAGGTTCATCATGAAAAAGGAAGTCAAGAGCGGTAACAAAAATGCAGACGATTATTCAGCCTCCTATAATCAGTTCAAAGAATTTAAAGGCCAGGCTTATACTGGCATGAAAATTGGACGCAGTCATAGCTGGAATTATGATCAGGGGCAATGGAAAGAGCGCAAACTAACACCTGATAAATGGGAAATACATTACGCGGTAACCAAAAGGCGAAAAGGGAAGGCGCCAGAAGGATCAGGGGTTCCGGTAGGAACTAAATACCACTGGTACATTCTCGCTGATCAAATCGTTGAAAAATTAAATGCTAATGACTATTCGACAGAAATGGTGGGAATTAAATTTAAAATTGCCCATCAGCGAGCAGATAAGGAAGCGTGGAATATTTCAGAAATTACGCAAAAAAAACATTTGGTCAATTACTTGTACGAGGTAATCTATACCCTGGAAGCAGAAATAGAAGCACGGAAGAAACGAAAAACCAAAATCAAATCTACGGGCAAAATGACCTCCTTCTCAGCTGAGCAACTCATTGCGCAAAATGAGCCGCTTAATGAAAAAAAGAAGAGCAAGGATGCTAAGCAACGCTAGCCTTGACAGGCAAACTATCAAGGCCAGGTTAAGTTATTTCATTTTTTTAATACGCTGTGCTTCGATAACCAGCAATTTGAAATAGTCATAAGACATATAAAAGTTGCCTTTGTCGCCGATCCTGTCACTCCATGAATTTCGTAATTTTAATAAACCACGATGACTTACTTTTTTATCATCAACAGACACCGCATTATCATCATAACCAATGATTACCATCTCATGGCCGCCAAACTCGGGATTGTTTTTTAGATCGTCGGCAATATCCTGCGAAATAACCCAGGTATCAAATTTCTGCTTATAGGTACCAACAGCACCCATCACTCCCTTGTCGAAATCAAGTAATAAAACACCAAAGGTCACTCGATCACCTGCGTTTAATGCCTGCTTCACCTCTGTCAGGGTACGGTTTGCATCCATATTACCTGTAAAAGCATCATATACATCGAGAACGGGAGACCAGGTTATCTTGCTGCTGTCTAATGGTTCACTCAAGGGATGGAAACTCTCAAGAGACATTGCCGTACCAATATTGGGATTGTTGGTAGGATAATCAGTTAAACCCCCACAGCCATAGCGTTTTTGCTTGTCTTTATTAATAAAACCAAAACTATCTATCTGTCCTAAAAGAAAGCGTCCCCAGGTACCTTCCCAGCCGCTCGTGGCATAGCCGTTATCGGCTAAATAAGCACCTAACTCAAGCTGGCAGAGCTGGCTAATGTAATCCCCTTTGCCAAGGGCTGCATCAAGAGCTGCTGTCGTCGCAAAGGTTACACAACTTCCATGACTTCCCTGATTTAATACCGGTGTATTATTCATTCCGAGATCTACAGCTGATTGCGCGGTAGATGCTGTAAGAGCGAATTGCTTGCTGTGCGTTTGTAAATTTTGAACTTGCTGGCTTAAATAGTCCCGCCCCTGCTCTGATAATTCAATTTTCATCAGACTGATTTCTTGTGGCGGCGCGACATTTACACTGCGGGCATTGCTGCTGGCTGGAATTTCTTTCGTAATACTTCCTACTATTGAAACATTTTGAGCAGCTAATTGACTACTCAATAATAATGAAGCGGCAGCGACTGACGCATATTTCATATTTATTCTCCAGTGTATTCATAAAATGAACGGCGAACCGATTCTATCATGTGAATCAAATTTAATCACCATGTTCAATTTAAACATTTAAGAACGTCATCAGTTAATTCATTATCCCGGGGATTCAAACAGGAATGGATTTCCAGGAGGTAAGTTATTATCGGAATCTCTGGAAAAAACTTTAGTAGTCCGCCCTAAATTGAATCACAGTTGACGCAATATAAGGGCTTGGGGAGTAATGGAACGGCCAACCGACTTAAGGAAAGGTCTTGATGCATTTGTTTATCATTATGATGCAGATTATTGGGTTTTCCCGCATATCCAGCCCAAGCTGGCAATGACTATGCACGTGGCGTGACCGAGTAGTAGCTACGAGCTATTTGTTACAACTTTCTACATAAAAGTATGCCTTGCCCAATTGGTACCACTAAAGAATCAACTCTTTTATCTTCCAGTGCACGATCAATCATTGGTTGAAGATCCGATTGATGAGAAATCACATTATCTGCCATTAAGATGCCACCAGACACCATATTGGGAATAACGATATCATAACAGTCGGCGTAAAGTTCTTTTTCTGTATCAAGAAAGCACAAAGATAGATCCTTATAATTTGGCAAATAATCAAATACATTACCTTGCACTAGTTCGACATATTGCTCCACCTGGGCTGAAGCGAATGTTTCCTTTGCCAATGTGATTTTTTGTTGATCTAATTCAAACGTTGTTATTTTAGTTTCTAAATGTTTGCATGCTAACGCTAACCATAAGGTTGAATATCCAGCGCTTGTACCTATCTCTATCCATTGCCCCTTAGACGAACTCGTTGCTGCAAGTAAACTAATGAATCGCCCAGTTTCAGGAGGGATTTGGCGTAATTTATCAAAATGCTTGATATCGATTTGACCAGACATTTCTTCACGATTTCTATTTTCCAAATCGTTCATTCGTTCTACGATTGCAGCTGATATATTGTGAAACATTTAAACCCTCGCTTCGATTTATTAATATACGCTTTTAGCGACAGATACTTACCATGTTTAAAGTGAGCATCCATGATCGCGTTGCCCGTCGTTACCCACCAAAACAGATTTTACAGGATGTAGTCGAACTTCTGAAAGCCAGACGTATTGAGATCCCGCTACAATCGCTTTGCCCTGAGCATCACCGAGATAATCAGTCATTATGATAAACACCTGGTTCATTTAATTGAGGATCAATTATCCAATGGTCACTCCTCTATAAGTCTGATAAGTAGGTTAACCAGGCGTTTATAATGTACAAAGAACTAACTCTATCGCTTGTGCTCATTAAATAGAATGGTGCAAAATATACGCCCATATTATTTAAATAGAGTCAATAATGTTAAATCAGTTTCATAAGTTTATTAATTCACTTGCAGTGGCAGAGGTTAATCCTAATGTTATCCTATTTAAAACTAATTTTATTAAATTATTAAGCTTAGTTTCTCAACACGGACATCAAGCAAACGCAGCTGAAAAAGTGCCTTTATTGGCTGAAATTTTTACCACCCAAAGACAAATTTCTATGGTTTTTAATGAGCACGTTGTAAAAAGCTATATACAGAGTCTTGCTGGTAATCGAGCTGATAATCCCAAGGTTCATGAATTATTAGCCACTCTCATGGTAGGTTATGAAAATGTAAACCCCCCATATTTAGTGGCAGCCTAAATTAGAGTTCATTGCCTTATTTTTTGCCAGGTACTCCCATGGCGTTAAATCATTTAGTGAATCATGGGGTCTTTCGTCGTTGTACTCCTTTATCCAGTTTTCTGTTAAATCTCTTACTTCGTGTAAATTTTTGAACGCATCCATATCGAGTATTTCTGTGCGATAAGTTCTATTGAATCGCTCAATAAATGAATTTTGTGTTGGCTTGCCTGGCTTAATAAATTCCAACTGAACTTTATTTTTTTCTGCCCAATCAGCTAGAGTATTTGAAATAAATTCAGGACCATTATCCATGCGTAGTTTGGCAGGAAGACCACGCCAAGCAACAACACGTTCCAATACGCGAATTACTCGCTGTGCGGGTAGACTCAAATCTATCTCGATCGCTAACACCTCACGGTTGAAATCATCCACTATGTTAAATGTTCTGAAGCGTCGACCACACATCAATGCATCGCACATAAAGTCCATTGACCAACACTGGTTCATGGACGATGGCACACTCAGCGGTTCAGGAGAGCGATGGGGTAAGCGCTTTTTTCCCTTGCGACGCATATTGAGTTTAAGCTCACAATACACACGGTAAACTCGTTTATGATTCCATCCGTGCCCTTGACGCCGTAAGATCTTAAGCAATTTACTGAAGCCATACGCTGGGTAACGTTCGGATGACTCCTGCAAGGCCACAATCACCCGTTCATCAGACCGACTATTCGGCTTATAGCGATAAACCGAGTCACTGATACCAACAACCTTGCAAGCGCGGCGTAAACTCACAGCATGAGCATTGACTGCATAATCAACCAACTCCCGACGCATAGTTGGCTTCACAGCTTTTTTTCGACAATATCCTTCAGGATTTTGTGATCAAGACTCAGCTCTGCGTACATCTGCTTTAGACGACGGTTCTCCTCTTCAAGATCTTTCAGACGCTTTATGTCTGATGATTCCATGCCTCCGTATTTTGCTTTCCAGTTGTAATAGGTGGCGTCAGAAATGCCATATTCACGACAAACTTCTTTAACTAGTCTCCCTGCTTCAACCTCTTTTAGAATTTTGACAATCTGAGCTTCTGTATAACGTGATTTTTTCATCTTCGTTCTCCTTACAAGTAGTTTAACTGGGAGAACTCTAATCAGGAATACAACTATTTTAGGGGAGGGTTACAAAAACATACAAAAACCAGCTATGTTTAAACTTTATATGACACGTTTACATGATTGTGTAACAGCTATAGAGGCTAATGTTGGCAATAAAGAGGCCTTAAGTGAAAAGGAAGTTTTGGATTTTTTTGAAGCCCCTTTAAGGTCAACTCCTGCTGCTCCAACTACACCGAAAGCAAATGGTTTTTTTAAACCCGCTGGTAGTGAGCAAATGAGTGTGACTGAATTAAAACATTATGCAGGACCTGCTTCAGATAATGGCAATATCTTCAATGAAAGCCACGTTGATTCCTATCATCCTCGTATTGCTAATACGGTCCGTTCTTATCGAGATAGCTGTGCTGCACAAGTAAAGGCTGGAAAATTAGTTTCTCATTTAATCATAATGATTACAAACACTCAGGGCCTTATAAATGATATTAAATTAATTGATATTAGGAATGAAAGTGATAAAACGACCCAGGTAGCGATTACGTTGCATTATAGTGTTTATAACGCCATAAAAAACAATGAATCAGCTCTGTTACTGACATTAAAAAACAAGTTGTCAAAGATTACGCTAAATTAATAGAAAGTGATAAATCATTAGAGCTCTCCACTGATAAACTACTTTCTACAATGGATGAAATAAGTGGTAAATTTAGCCATTTATTTGCTCACCAGTCACAATCAACATTTAATCCTTAAATTGAGTTATATTGCTATGCATTATAACAGCAAGCGTCTTCATTCATTTTTAGGATATGTTTCTCCCAATCAGTATGAAAAACAAGCTAAATTGTTGTTACAAAAAATAGCTTAACTGGGTTGTAACGTTTTACTTGACCACGTCACATATATAAACAATCAATCAGTTTGACTAATTAAAAATCCTAGTCTGATTATACAATTAATCAGACTTAGTGAGTCGGTCGGGGGGCAAACATATCCTCTTCTCTAAGAAATTAGCTTAATACCATTATAACCTCTGCTTTAAAGTCTTAATTTGATCTTAAAAGTACACATATGAACCAATCACACATCTTGCTGGGCTTCAATTATGAAAATACAAAAAAATTAAACTTACCTGAAAATGAATATTATCCAAGCCATAGTATTTCAATACAATCATGTTCAAATGTAAGAAGCTGACAGCATTTTTTAAATGCACGCCCTAAGCGCTTCAGATTTTATAAAAAAGTTCTGTAATCGACTTTAAATTTTTCAGCTATCCGTTTTGCCAGCTCTTTCCCTATAGCACGCCTACCATTTTCCATGGCGGATAAATTTGTTTGAGAAATATTTAAAATTTTAGCCATTTCAATTTGGCTTAAATCCTCTCTATGACGCAAACCCTTTAATAGAAGGCCCGGTTCACCATGCTCGTTAATAAGATCACCAAAAACATCCTCAATAGATAAGGAGGCTTTGTCCTCTTTAATCCTATATTTTTCAATAACCCCTACTGGCAATGCATAATGTGCTCCATGCCAAGTAACCATAGCAATATTTTCAGTATGGGGCTTTTTCATGTGTTCCGACATAATACACCTCAATAAGTTTTATTTGTTTATCAATAACTTCCCAACAACAAACATAGGTTGGCTTTCCTTTCATTAAATGACAATGACGTTTATCTCCAATCATGCCTTTTAATTTTCCATAATTTTTCCAGCCACCACTTGTGCCTGGTCCATTTCGTTCAATATCACGAAGCAAAAGTAATAGAGTAGTTTTAACCGATTTTGGTAGCTTTTCTACTTGCTTAGCTGCTTTGTTTGTTATTTTTATTTTCCAGTTCATGAATATAATATATATCATAATTTGATATATATCAATTATTGATTATCACTTACTGAGTGGAGTAGCTTTTTATCTTACCTTGACCAATCTGCTCACATTTCACCCGTCTTGTGCGGAAAATGTGTATTCTGGGTTTGAAATGTAATGAGAGGTACAAACTATTCGACTAATGTTTAAAAGTTCGTTATTTTAACTGATTGACTATATTAGAGATCAATATGATTAATTTAAAAAGCTATCTGCAAAAAATAAAAGCTGAGCAGAAAATACTGATCAATCTAAGTGAGGAAGAAAAATCAGAATACCTGCAAAAGCTATATGTAGCTCATGTGCTGACCTTTCCTTATTCAAACTTTAAACTAAGGGAAATTGCCGTTCTGCATCCCGTGCAAAGGCCCCCTCTTTCTTTTTTTAGCTATGAAGGATTACTGTCTGGCAATCAGGGAGGCTATTGTTATCAAAATGCCGCCTTGCTTGCTGACGCCTTAAAACAGCTTGGCTTTGAGGTTGCCTATTGCGCAGCCCACATTCTTATAGGTGCTCAAGTCAATGATAAAAATGTAATGGCGCAACCCCCAACGCATGTAACTCTAAAAGTGACTGTAGGTAGCAAAGAATTTCTTTTAGATCCGGGTCTAGGCTCCTCCGCTCCCCGCTTTCCAATACTGATTACTGGTTCTGATGAAGTCATACAACAACAGAAAGAGCGCTTCCGCTTTCGTTTAGAAGGAGGGGTTTATGTACTCGAAACTGAAAGCAGAGGAAAATGGTTTACTTTGTTACAAACTAATTTAACACCCCTCAGTCAAAAAGAAGTTGAATTTAACCTGAGTAAGCTTGGAACGTACCCTCTTCAGCTTTCTATCCGTGATGATAAGACAGTAGTGGGTATTCTTACTCCAACGGGCCGCAAAACTTTATTTTGGAACACCCGATTTACCCATCTTAAATATACAAATGAAACGGAAGAAAAGATTGTCAGTTTTGAAGAGGCGTCTCAACTTTTGAAAAGCGAGTTCGGAATTAAGAATGTATCAGCAAGAACTCTTGAAAGCTATTGCAAGGCCACTGTGCTTCCTCTTCCACAGAAGCCCTGGAGCATTGACTTTCCAATAGATGAGAAAGACTTGCTAAAAAATCTGATTTGTACTCCATAGATATAAAGGTTCAGAATAGTGCTCTGCAGCCACGATAGCAAATGCATTCGATCTCACATTATCGACCCCTAATGCCAACAGGGGTAGTTCAACTCGATCATAAAGGCCCTTCGCAAAACCGGCAAACTGTCAAATCATGTTTGGACTACTACAGACCAAGTCGCTTGGTAAATATCCGACAGTTTCTCGGTAATGACACTACTAAGATTACAAGAATATATCTTAAAGTTTTTAATAGTATTTAAGAACTCAATTGCATCACTGGACCCCTCAATTTATCAGTTCCATTTTCAGGGTACTGTTCAATAAATCCACCGTTTTTTTAAACTCTTCAATTTTTAAGTCTCAAGTTGATTTTGCTAGCTTCGATGAGTTTAAATAACTGTTTCAATTAATTATTGTTTAATTTATACTGCTTTAACCTTTTATTGAACTGATCTCAAATGCAAATTGGCTATGCTCGAATTTCAACCAGCAGTCAAAATTTAGATCTGCAAATTGATGCCCTGCAAAAAGCGGGCTGTGAAAAAATATTTCAAGACCAGATTAGTGGCTCTCTAATAAACCGCCCTGCTCTCGAACTTCTTTTAAAAGAAATTCGTAAAGGAGACGTCCTGATTATTTGGAAGCTCGACAGATTAGGCCGATCATTTAAGGATTTAATTGATTTAGTGAACACCCTTCTTGAAAGAGGTGTCGGAATAAAAAGCCTGAATGATCCAATAGACACTACCACGCCTCAAGGTCGTTTGATATTCAATATATTTGGCTCTTTAGCTGAATTTGAAAGAGAGCTTATCAAAGAAAGAACGATAGCAGGTCTTGAAGCAGCTAGAGCCAGAGGCAAAAAAGGTGGACGACCAAAGGGATTATCCAAAAAAGCGTTAGCTACAGCGCATTCAGCTGAGCTTTTATATAAAGAGGGAAGACTCAGTGTCTCGGAAATTTGTGAACAACTAGCAATAACCCGGGCAACTTTTTATAAATACCTACGCCTTCGTAATGTCATGATTTCTTCTGAGAATCTAAGAAAACGATGCCACTCCTCTCTTGTATTTAGTACAGTTAATTCAATAGGATAGTTCATTGGAAATTGCCCCTTATGTCATAAACAGTCATAATCGCTATCCAAATCAGCGGGATGGTAACACGCATTTGCATCATAATCTGGAGTTGTGCTAATGAGCATGCAGTATATTCGCAGATATTATAAAGTACCTGCAAAAAGAGGCCAAAAAGTTATTGCTAACGGCCAATTAGGTGTGATTACTGGATCAAGAGGTGCCTATTTAAGAATACGCTTGGAAAAAGAGAAAAAATCATCTGTATATCATCCTATTTGGAAAATGCAATATTGTTCTTGATAATAGGTCCTATAGTGATAGCCCTAATAACATCGACAGAGCCGTAGCCTCGCCTTAATGATCACAATTTCAAGTTTCAATAAAATTTATCAATCAGCGCCATAGATGATTTGCTTTGGAGAGAACCAATGCCGGACCACTGTACCAGTCAAATTTTAGGTAAACACAAGTTATTTTCTATGCCTCAGGTACAAATAGAACAATGGTTATTTGATAAATTAATAGCTTTCGGATTTACTCGGTCAATATTAAACCAATGGCATCCTCCATATAATTCGCCTAGACGTATGCTTGAAAGGCATGTTGACGTTTTGATTTTTTTACGTGAGCAGGGAGTATCCACTCAACAATCTATTGTTGAAATAAATTCCTTGAATACCTATGAAGCATGGGGGCTGCGGCTCTTGTATTCAAGTGGCTTAAGAGGCGAAAATATACGGGAATTGAAAAATCATTTTCGCACATTATATCCAGAAGCTGATTTTTATGAACAGATAGTTAATGCTCTTCAAGATTTGATAGAACTCGAGAAACTCACTGTATCTGATGCTATCGAAGAGATAAAAAAAATGGATGTTGAGCAGATGATTTCTTGTTTTTCGATAGATTAGGCTTAGCGCTCTGGAACTTGCGCCCTGACGCAAAAATCTAAAAAATCATATCGGAAAATCCCCAATAACATCATTGTACTTATCTTGTGCATCAGCCAAGCTTAATTTTGAATATATTTCAAGAGAGTCTCTTTTAGCGTGACCTGAGTAAGGTTGAATAAAGGCATCATCTATATTTTGCGATTAGCTGAAAACTAAGTCGGATCATGCCAGGTAATTTGAGACACTTTATATGTCCGATATTACACCTGCTATCAATTGGCGCGTTTTCGACCTAACAGCGAGCTTGATAAAGTCTTAAATTTTTTTAAATCCCAACTTGATAAGCAGCCTATACTCGCTCAACCTGAAGATCTTGGTTTTATTGCAAGTTAATTTTTGGGCATCGGCATTCTTTAAAAGTGAGAAATAGCTCCGGATCCTGTTGTATAAGCAGTTTTTGTAAGTGATTCTATTACTCGGATTCATTCATTTTGAGTAATTGTTTAAATTGGCTCCTATTATTGTAGCATCACTGGAGTTGTTCTATAGTGAGTGTTGGATAAGGCGTCGAGTTAGAATTCATAGACATTTCAGTTCGTATTTGCCCTGTTTCTGTAATTTAACCCATATTTGGGAACGATTGGTATTTACTCATGTGCTTTGGCATTTACATTTATTTGTCTTATCAGGAAGTATCTGCCATTTCTTTGCGGTATTTTTATGTGGTGCTTGTTTGATATACGTTCTATTGGATTTGTTACTACTATATCCCAAAGAGATATAGTAGTAACAGATTTTCAATTTAAAGAGCAGTTATACTCTGAGCTTGAGGACCTTTAGCGCCTTGTGTTACGACAAATTGTACTCGTTGACCTTCTGTAAGGGTTTTAAAACCAGAGCTTACAATCTCTTTAAAATGAGCAAACACATCCGGTCCAGACTCTTGCTCAATAAAGCCAAATCCTTTTGCTTCGTTAAACCATTTGACAATCCCATTTACTGCTTTAGACATGTGTATATCCTTTAAATTTTTATATAAATACCTTTAATAGGTGAAATAGCCGGAAACCGGTCAGAAATTAAAAACTACAGTACGAGGGATTAAATGAATAAAACGACGATTTGGAGAGTGTAAAAAGACATTTTCTAGCTGTGGTGATAGTACTACTATTCCTGATAATAAGCTAATTTATATTTTTCATGACAATTTAATGGGTGCGATTAAATAGATACAAATAAATAGTGGTATTATTGTGAGCAATGTCTCTTCTTTAAAATTCGGATCATAGCGAGTTCTAGGTACTCCTGCTTCGTAAAACATTCGGCTGGCCAATGACTGTAATCATAATCTGATAATTTTAAACCTCAGTGATATTTGTATCCATATACAGCAAGTTCTCTTGAATTGTGTAGTTCTATTAATGGCTGAGTTAATGGACACACCTGATTTCCAATACATTCTTGTAATACAGAATTTAATTGAGACGCATACCTCTCTGCACATTGATTATCCAGTGTCCACAAACCATTACTTTCAGCATGATAAATTTCTTCAATTAAAAAAGGACTCAGTTTTAAAGAGTGATTGAAATTATATTCCGAGAATAAAGTCAGGGCTTGGCCGGTCAAAACAAAAATTTTAGTTATTTCATTTTCATCCACAGACGTCAGGTAAGCCAATAAATCACTCTGAGAGTCAAACAGCTCGAAAACTTTGCTTAAACAAAAGCGATTAATTGAATAAAGGTTACCATATATGATTGCCTCGCTCTTAATCGATTGTTAGGGTAAACGGTTTACCTAATAACGAAATAGTTACCTCTAGGGCTGGGTTATCACGTTCTTTCTTACAGATATATATCGACAAGTCGGCACTAATTTTCAAGCGCCTTGAAAAAGGCGGCGCAAAAAAATCAAATAATTTAAAAAACTGATTATATTTTCCAGGGCACGTTGAATTATTAAGATTGATGCTTATTCTAAGTAACCCCGCTCGGATTGCTCTGTTTCTAACCAGAGCGATGTCATCAACAAGGGCGGGCAGAAACAAATAACACTACCATCTCCGTTTGCTATGTCGCCAGGGTGTGTTTAATGACCATCAGAAAAATGTCTTTTACCTTTATCCAAATTATATTAAACCGAGTTAAATACCCCCCCCGTTAATTTAACCTTTGGAAATATATAGTACTATGTACTATAATACATGGTATTATAATTTGGCATGCATTCATGAAGCACTTAAAAATATAAAAATTTAGTAATGAAGCAAATAAAGTTGGATTAAAGGATGAAGTTCTTATCAAAACTTTAGATGGTTTTTTTAAGTTAAGCAGAGATGAGCAATTAAAATATTCATTAGGAGCTGGGCTCTATAAATTAAGAATTGCAACCAATGAAGGGCGAGGTAAAAGCGGAGGCTCAAGAAGTATATTAGCTTTTAAGAAGGATAATGGCATTTACTGGTTACATTTATTCTCTAAGAATGATAAAGGAAATGTGACAACTTCCGAGCTTAAAAAATTGAAGCAATTGGCTGATATCATGCTTGGACTTGATAATGAACAAATAAATAAGTTAATTACTTTAGGGGAACTGTTTGAGGTAAATAAAAATGTCTAATATACAAGATACAATTAATGATCTTGCACAAGGTCTTTACAAAGCTGAAATTATTGATAAAAAAACATTAAGAAATCTTACCGATCAAGATTTACCTGTTTTACATGAATTTACCGGTGAAGAAATACAACAGTTACGGAAAAAACAAAAATTAAGCCAATCTGTATTTGCTAAATATCTTAATGTTAGCCCTGCAATGATTCGTAGCTTAGAGCAAGGGAAGCGGCCTGCCCATGGCGCAATACTTAAATTACTCAATATTGTAGAAAGACATGGTATTGGTGGTTTGCTTTAAGAGTTTTTGACTTTTACGGCTAAGGGGATTATTAACAAATGATAAAGCGTATCTTCATAGTAGGGCATATGGGGGCTGGTAAGTTTATATTTACTGAAGCTTTGGCTAATAAATTAGGATGGCAACTCGTTGATGCAAATCCAAGTATTGAACGTTATATAGGACGACTTACAAAAGATATTTTGGGAGAGCAAGGGGAAGCAGCATTTAATCGGTGTCAAGCAGACATCATTTCCCATTGTGCCGGAAAAGAAAATGTAGTCGTTTTATTGGAGGAGTGTATTGTTTCAAGCGAGCAATGCCGAAAATTATTGTCCACAGAATTTGTTGTTTATTTGAAAGTATCCATACCAACTCAACTTGGCCGTATGAAAAATGGCCGGACTCCATCGCTTCCAGTCGATGATATGAAAAGCTTTTTAGAAAAACAACATCACGAACGAGATGCATTTTACGAGGAAATCGCTGACTTGGTTGTTGAATCGGTTGGTTATTCTGATCAAATTTCAGAAATTAATACAATTATTGAAGAAGATGTGAACAAAGTTATGAAAGCCATTGGAAAGTAGGGAGAAATAAAGCTCTCTTTCTATGGAATAGGGCGGAAATCTGGATTAAGTCCGATTAATCGCTCCCTTCACATGAGCTGAGCAATAATAAGACAGCTGGCGGAAAGTGAATTGATTTAAAATGAACTACTACAATTTATGTCAACAGTGTTGACAGTTTTGGGTATGGCGAAGGTTTTTCATAAAATTTCTTCATTCTCCGGCTGAAAACCTTAACTGAAGGATTCTTCGAGGCCTTAAATGCGCTAATTCTTCAACAATACTCTGCCCAACTGCCCGTTACAGTTTTTACTGATGTAGCACCAATCAGTAAATTCAGATTTTGCTCCAAAGTACTTACGCGTGCCTAACCAATTAGTCGGCCAATATTTTCTGTCATATCATAAATGTTCTATTTTAATAGGTTTCTGATTCTATGTTAATTAAATGGGTTTTCAATACATTGAGAAGCTTATTTATAAAGCTCGACATTATTAGAGATTCATATCTCAAAAAACGACCGTTTAATGAGGCATGAGCAATTTGGGAGCCACATTAATATGACATTTTAGATTTTGCTTCAGGGCGCCGAGTTCTGGAGTGCTAAACCAATCCAGAGATCTTAAAGACAGCTATAAATCAGAATTGTTGTTGTAAAAGTTCCGCTTCAGAAGGTGAGATGCTTAAACCAGGCAAAATACATACTTTGCTCTCTGGCTCAGATTTTGGAAGTTTAAATAGCCCATTACCATGATAAATATCTACTCCTTGCTGCTTCGCCTTGCGCTCCTCCTCACTTATTTCGGTTATCAAATTTAGCGTTTCAAAAGCAAGGGAATTATTTTGTAGCTGGTTTTTGGTAACTTTGTGCTTGGCAATCAGGGGTCTTAATTTTTTAACATCATAATCCAAGGCCGCTTCATACTCAAATTTGCATTAATCGCCTTATAATCTGCATAACTGGTAGCCAACCGCTTTAAATCAACCGTTCTTACCAAGATATCTTGCTGTTCAGGCAAGCAGCATTTAAACATATAGGCCAAAACTCGAGTAGTCTGAATAAACCCAGTAAGCGCAGGATCTTTACTTTTAAAATAATCAAAGATAACGAATTAAGAAACCCTTAAGCTGTTTTTGTTAAAATCAATCCTTTTGAACGTTCATAGATGCTGGATTTTTGAAATGATTGTACTGTATGTTCCCTTTACACGCGAAAAGGCTGGTGATCTTGTCGCAGGTACGGATGAATGGTTAAGGAATCATCTACCCATTAGTGCAGAATCAATCGGAGTTCTTTTCTATAAGGAGCCGCTTAAACTGGCGCTTCTTTCTGAACCACTTCAGGTGTATATCTGCGCTCATGGCTATTCGAATTCCAGTCTGGAGCTGGGAAACCATAAAAATTACAGTCAGGCTTTGCGTATTAGTGCGGAGAAAGTTGCTCAGCGCTTTAATTATGATTTTTTACTGATTCATCATCGAATTTGTTCAATTCATGTCTATTGCTGTGGAGAAAGCAGCAAAAATTCGGTTATCGCCTCAGAGTTGAACGAGAATTTACAATTATTTGAATGCCCTATTGTTTCATATGGCGGAACACTGACTGTTCCGGATAAGGATGGAAGACAATGGAGCCTGTATGGGAATTCGAGAGTGCCTGTTTCTTTAACCGCTCGGGAAATGAAATCAAAATCTCTGGCAGCAACAATGAACTTGGATCGACACTTGATAACCCAAAGTTCCTCTCTTTGGTGGAGAGATTCTCAGGAATCTCGGCAAATGTCTTTTTTTACGCGCCAGAAAGCAGATCGAAAACGAAAATTTGAAGATTTATATCATTCAGAGTCTCAGCTTGCACAGCCTCGCGTTGATTGATTAATCGAGTCAACCCACCCTGATGAAGGAAAAGAATTATCCTGCCTAGCGAAGAAACTGCTCGCGGCTGAACTTCACTCGTTCTTCTACTGGCTCTTTACAGGCAGCAGCTCTGGCCTCAATGGCCCGATAGCGTTGCAATCCGCCCTCGCGATTGGCGATTTGAATATTTAATCCCGGCCTGGCGTTCAGCTCGAGCATTAACGGACCGTGATCCTTGTCGAGGACAATATCAACTCCCAGGTAACCCAAACCGGTAAGTTCATAGCAACTGGCCGCGATCTCCAGAATTTTTTGCCAGTAAGGCACTTCAATACCGACAATTGGCATCATGGTATCTGGGTGAAAATCGATAGCATCATTATGAAACACTCCTCCCAGAGTTTTTCCAGTACCGAGATTGATCCCGGCACCTATTGCCCCCTGATGCAGATTGGCCTTTCCACCCGATTGACGCGTTGGCAAACGTACCATAGCCATTGCAGGATATCCCAATAGCGTAATAATCCGGATATCGGGAATCCCCTCATAACTGACTTCTTTAAAGATGGGATCAACCACTACGCGATGCTCAACAATGGCATAATCCGCGTGCCCTCCCAGGCTATAAGCTCCGGAAAGCAGGCAGGACAAATGGTAATCCATTTCCTGATTAGTCAATAACTTGCCATTAATCTGACGATAGCGTCCAAAAACACGATCAGTGATCACAAGAATGCCATCGCCGCCGGCGCCATGAGCCGGTTTAATTACAAAGTCTTTATAGGGTTCGAGAATGGAATCCAGCTGCCTTATCTGATGTTCTGTTTCTATAATTTCATAAAGCTGCGGCACCGCAATTCCTGCGGCTACCGCGAGACGCTTGGTTTTTAGTTTGTCATCAACCAGAGGATAGCGTTTTCTTTCATTGTATTTGAGAACAAAATCGCTGTTTCGTTGATTAATACTTAAAACATGTCCCTGTTTGAGCCGCCGGTAAATACCAAACATTAATGTTCCCCAGCCAAAGCCTTGAAGCGGAACAACTCAAACAGCCGGTAACCACGATATTGACCAAAAAGTAAAATCAAAGCCAGCAGCACCAGCAATAATTCTGGAAAAGCAAATACAAGATACTGGAGTGGAGGATAATTCATAGCGCCGAAAGCAATTACTGCCGCCACAAGACTGCCAACGCCGGCTCTTATTGCTTCGGAGGCGCCGCGCTCATCCCAGGTGATACACATCCGCTCAATAGTCATTGTGAGAATAACCATTGGGAATAAGGCAACCGACAAGCCAGACTCCAAACCAAGATTCTGGCTCATAACGCTGACAAAGATCATCAGGAGAATCACAACCGTTAGAATCGCCGCGAGACGCGGCACCAATAACAGTTTGAGTTGATCAAGATAAAAGCGAGCCAATAACCCAAAGGAGACAATGAACACGAAGAGTACAATTCCCCATATGACATGGGTTTCACGAAATGCCAGAGCAATTAGAACAGGCATAAACGTACCGAAAGTTTTCAACCCGATAAAATTGCGCAGAAGTAAAATAATAAATGCACCAATTGGTACAGTGAGTAAAATCTTATAAGTCTCCTGGACATTAACCGGCAACTGCAGCAGGGAAAAGCGCAGCAATTGCGAGTCGGTTTGTAAACCGCGGGTTTTAGCAATCGATAAGGCATTGATAGGCGTCGGCGACACGGTCAGATTAAAACTGGCTTTTTTGCCGCCGTTGACTTCAAACAGAGGTTCAGATCCATACTGCCAGACCAGAAAAGTCTTCGGCAAACCTGTACCGCCAGTGCGGGGGTTAATGTAAAACCATTCCTTGTCGTTGTATACGGCCATGAACAATTTAAACTCGGCATGGCTTTGCTGATTGAGGTAAATCCCCTTAACCGGCATTGCATATATTTTTGCCTGATTGAGGATTAAAATAGCCGCTTTGATCACATTCTCTTCGTTAAACTCAGGGCCCACCAATAATTTTGCATTTCCATCTTTTTTATTCAGTTCTTTTATTGTTTCCTGAGCAAAAGTCTGGATATCGGCAGATGTTGGGCGAACAATATTTGAAATCGTATCAACAGCAGATTTTTGATTTTCATCCAGCGCCTGCGCTTTGACCATTGGCGGCTTGGGCAAAACAGATTCATTGTTATCCGTCTCACGAAAAATGGCACGATAATACAAGGACTGCGCACCATGCCCGCGGCGAAGCGACCAGACAGTCTGACGGTTATAGCCCTTCAGATTGGTCGTTACCCCATAGTTATGAGAAACGAAGTACTCATCCAGAATGGCATAATAAGGCGGCAGATAGGGAATTATGAAGCTGGCTTTTACTGGTGTATTTTTGTCGGCGGTGAAACGTAAATTTGACTCGACCATCCAGCTATTGACCGTTTCGGTATCCGTCAGCGGAACATCCAGAATAAAATGCCGGTACAGAAAAAGACCCGTACCCAATAAAAACAAACAGAGAATTAAACCATAAACATGACGTTGATTAGACTTCATTCTTGTCCTACTTACCCATTTTTATTCTAAATGCGGAGGAAGGGTCTACCAGACCTGAAAACGCATTGATGGCATCTCTACCTAGTAGAAGCGGATAAATAAACCGTTTGCGATTAGTCAGATTGACCGGGATCTGCTGCTCAACATTTCCCATCCGAATACGCATTAAGACCACCGGTCTCCTGATGGGCTCGAGTTTGCCTGCAAGATGCTCTCCGGCTCTGACCTTGATTCTAACTTTACCCAGATATTCAGCGATAAAATCAACATTGCCTTGCTTACTGGGTACAGTGAATTGCAGATATTGCTTACCATCCTTGACGATCGGCTGAATATTAATGGCGCTTAGAGAGGCTGATTTTGCTCCCGTATCCAGCTTGGCGGAAACCGTCAGATTTTTATCAACCAGCAGCGCTTTTTCAACATAGCCATACACGATTTTTTTTTCAGCTGCCATGAGGGAACCCGACATTAAGGTAAACATCAAAACACTCAAAAACCACGATCTCATTAATTTCCTTGCTGTGAATAAGGGGCCTGCCATTGATGAGGAACAAGCCATTAAAGCCTGCTTAAATAGTAGCATCTTTGACTCGGCTCGCCCAGCCTTTAATAAAAAAACCGGGCCGCTCGCTCTTGGAAAAGAATTAGCCAATATTAACCAGGTGAAAGGATACCAGTCCGCCAACCAGCGCGGTAATCAGATAGAATACCAGCGTTTTCAGACGCTGACGGCCGCGAAGTAAAATGCATAAGGCAGTAAGCACAATCACTGCCGGATAAGTTAACTGAAGAATAGGGGAAAGAAAAGCGGCAATCCCCTTAAAATCCAGTAGTGAAATGGCAAATGCCGTTAAGCTGGTCAAACATAGAAAAAACGGAAATTTATCCTCTTGCTTAAACAGTGAGCAAAGGTAGCGCGCAAACAAATTGTTCAGAGCCACTGCAGTAGTCAGGCATGAAAAAAACATGGTGATTGCCATAAATAAAGTGGCTTTATCACCCATTGCATAGGAGGCTATTGCCGGCAGCATCAACTCCGGGGAAACATCGCCAATCAGACTGGAGTAATGAGCACCCAAATAGACTAACCCTAAGTAAATGATTGCCAGAAGACCGGCCCCAATGATACTGGGTTTAATGGCGAAACCGATGATTTCTCTGGATGAGGCATTAGGAAATTGCTGTTGAATCTGCTGAAAAATTAAAGCAGAAAAGAAGAAAGAAGCGAACAAATCCATCGTCTGATAGCCGGTTACAAAACCGTTATTAAAAGCAGCAAGCGCAGCCGTATTACCTCCCGCCTGAGGAGATTTCCACATTGCCACACCAATCAGAACCACAAGCGTCAATAATAAAAGCGGACTCATCCATTTGCCAAGCAGTTTGACCATAATGCGATCATTTAAACAGAAAAAGAAAGTTATCAGGCAAAATACCAGACTAAAGGGCATCAGAGAGATTTTGGGGAACAGGTAATTAACACTGCCATAAGCCACTGTAATGCAGCGAGGAACTACACCAAAAGATCCTAATAAAGCCAGCATAATTAAAGGAAGCAATATGCCTGCTGTCTTCCCAGCCTCAGAGAAAAACCGCTGATAGCTGCCCTGATAAAGCTTAATCACAAACAAGCCCATCAGCGGCAAAAAAATGCCGGTCAGCAAAAGACCGGCAAATCCCATTAACCAGTTACTTTCGCCCGCATATCCGATTTGCAGGGGGAAAACCAGATTTCCCGAGCCAAAAAACATTACAAAGATGGCAAATCCGTAGATAAAAATTGATTTGTAATTCTGCATTGAGTTCTCCTTCATGCGGGTTTGAGCGAGATAAGTTCAGCTGTGGTTATCCGTTAACAGGCCACAGAGGCCACATGGAGGACTCGAAAGTCGAATTGTGAAAACAGAACATCAGAACTTGTCATCAGGAAAGAAAACTTCTTGTCAAAATACCGTTTTATCATACAAAAGCCAGAAAAAAATGTTTAATAATGTTACAGACTTTCTCCTTTATACACAGTTTTGCAAGTTTTGGCAAGCATTATCCACTTGCGGCGGTCTATGGAGGCTGATTTCCTGGCTATGAAATATATCCGCAAGAATTCAGGGATCTTACTGAATATGCGCAGGCTACACCTGACTTTGTCATTTCCGCGAAGGCGGAAACCCATTTTTCAAACATGACACTGTGCCAAACCATCAATAGATTTCCGCCTTCGCGGAAATGACAACATAGGCTATAGCGTGTAGGTTGGCCCTTGGCACAACATTGAGTTTCGGAGTGCTTCAATCCCTTTGTTGGGCCAAGGGCCAACCTACAATAATTACTTAACTGGATGGCAGTGGCCCCTACGCCCTGCGGGCTTAAGCAAACAGTCCTAAAAGCTGTCGGATCACCTGATTAAGAAAGAGAATATAGGCGGTAAACCCCAGATAGGCGAGCAAGATAAGCAATCCGTCTTTTTCTATCAGACCCAGGCCAAAACAAATGATCAGGGCCGCGAAAACAAAATTGCTAAGAGGAATCGGCAGCAGTAATAATAAACTTAGAAGAAGAAGGCAAAGTCCGTGGATGTGCTCTGCAATGCCTGAGAAGCAAAATAATAACCGCGGTTTTAGCAGCCGTTCGATATACAATAAATAAGGCCTCGTCCTGCTAAGCACCTTTTCCAGGGTATCAATATCAACAGTCTGGCGAGCCAGGCGCGCAGGCAACCATAGGCTTTTTCTGCCAATAATTAAATGCAGAGCGATAAAG
Source organism: Legionella genomosp. 1 (assembly GCF_900640215.1). Taxonomy (NCBI): domain Bacteria; kingdom Pseudomonadati; phylum Pseudomonadota; class Gammaproteobacteria; order Legionellales; family Legionellaceae; genus Legionella; species Legionella genomosp. 1. The sequence goes on along the minus strand of NZ_CAAAJH010000005.1, from coordinate 96,219 downwards.
ACAATTGGCAAACCAAACACAAAAGAAAAGCCTGGAATAATTGAGATAGGCAGGCCACTGGGCAAAGCAAACAGAATAGTGATTAAGCCAAATGCGCGTTCTCCCATTGACTGAATCAATTCCCCATAACTAATCGATTTCTCTTTTTTATGAGCTGAAACAATTTTTCTCAATAATTGAGAAACCGATTCTTTTTTTCTGGCTTTTTTAATTGCCGGTTTTTTCTGACCCTTTACCAAACCTGACTCCATTAAGCGCGCTGTGCCTGTAACTGTAACTAAAATAGATCACCAGTCCAATAGCCATCCAGATTACAAAACGCAGTAATGACAGGGTGGGAAGATTAATTATTAAATATAAACAGGATATCACCCCTAAAATAGGAACGACTGGCATAAAGGGCGTTCTGAATGGTCTTGGCAAATCCGGATGAGTATAGCGCATCACAATGACCCCGATACAAACGGTAATGAATGCAAACAAAGTTCCAATATTCACCAGTTCCGCCAGCTCATTAATTGGCAGAAGAGCGGCAATGAGCGACATTAAAACACCGCAGATAATAATGATTCTAAGCGGGGCTTTGGTTTTTGGCGAAGTCCTGGCAAAAAATCGCGGTAATAAACCGTCTCTGGACATCGCCAGAATAATTCTTGTTAAACCATAGAATAGAACCAGCATTACAGTGGTTAGCCCGGCAACAGCACCTATACCGATAAACCCGGCAGCAGCCCGATAGCCAAGCAGCAGCATCGCATGCGTTACGGGGGAAGAAACATTCAGGTCAGGATAGGGAACAATACCCGTCAGCAGTCCTGAAACAATAATGTAAAATAAGGTACAAAGTATTAATGAACCCAGAATACCAACCGGCAAGTCGCGTTGAGGATTCATTGCTTCCTCAGCCGCGGTAGAAACCGCGTCAAATCCAATGTAGGCGAAAAATATCAGAGCGCCGCCCTGAACCACTCCTTCCCAGCCGAAAGGTAGAAAGGGAGTCCAGTTGGCAGGATTGACATTGGAACTGGCGATAATGATAAAGAGACAAAGAACGATCAATTTCACAAAAACCATCAGATTATTGACCCGGGTGCTTGATTTGATCCCTATACTCAGCAGCAGCATTAAAAATAAAATAATCGACATGGACAGAACGTTAAATACACCGCCGCTCTGCGGAGCATGCAGCAGATCCGCAGGAACCATAATGTGCATCGCCTTCAGCAAATCATTAAAATACCCGCTCCAGCCCACGGAAACAGCAGGAACAGAAATCGCATACTCCAGAATGAGATCCCAGCCGACAATCCAGGCCATTAATTCACCAAAGCCGGTATAGGCATAACCATAAGCACTGCCGCAGCCTCCGACTGCCGCTGCCAGCTCTGCATAGGAATACGCTGAAAAAGCACAGGCCAAGCCAGCAAGAATATAAGAGAAAACGATACCCGGTCCCGCGTGCGTTGCGGCAACAATACCAGTCAGAACAAAAATTCCGGCGCCAATAATCGCGCCCACACCTAGAAACACTAAATCCAGTGCTGACAGGCATCTGGCCAGACGAGAGGATTCATCTTCCAATTCGGAATTAACCGCTTTTTTACGAAACAAGTCCATGTTAGTATGCTCTTAATAAATAACAATTTTACTAATGGTGATTAAGCTACGCACCCGAATTCCATTCAATTCACTGTAGCATTAAACAAGTGCTGGCTGAACCCCTTCATTTCAATATCAAATGAATCGTTTACTATTTTTACTAATTTCAGGCCTATCCACGGCAGCTCTTGCCGGCGAAACGTCTTCATCCTGTGAAGGTCTTCCTTATTTGATACATAAAACATGCCAGCGTTTGCATCAGATATGGACTGAAGGCAGCAATGAGCTATATGGAACAGGCTATGCCTGGCATAACCGCTACACTTACGACAAGGAGCGCCTGAAAACTTATAATGAACAGGCCTGGGGCGGTGGTCTGGGGAAAGGGTTCTATGATGAAGACAATGATTGGCATGGTCTGTACGCGATAGCATTTCTTGATTCGCATAAAAACATTGAACCCGCGCTGGGCTATGCTTTTTTAAAAGTGGCGCATTTGAGCGAGAACCTGCGGCTTGGCGGGGGTTACAGCGTACTGGTCACTGCCCGGCCTGATATTTTCAAGGGCATCCCATTTCCGGGGGCCCTCCCCTGGCTATCCATCAATTATCGCCATGCCAGCATTGGAGCTACTTACATCCCTGGCGCGCAGGGCGCGGGCAATGTTTTGTTTATATTTGGGAAATGGACCTTTGAAAAACTCTAAGCGGATTCGCTGCACCTGGTGTCAGAAAGATGAGCTATACCAACGCTACCATGATGAAGAATGGGGTGTTCCCCTTAGAAATCGTGACAAGCTTTTTGAAATGATTGTCCTGGAAAGTATGCAGGCAGGTTTGAGCTGGCATATTATTCTGAAAAGACGCGAAGTGATGCGTAAGGCGTTTTATAACTTTTCTCCTGAACGCCTGGCGGCTTTAAGTGATGATGAGCTCATTACATTTCTGAGTAATGAGGAATTAATTCGTAATCGGCTCAAAATTTTTTCGATCAGGAAAAATGCACAGGCATTTCTGCGTATCGAAGAAACACAATCTATTGTTGATTACCTCTGGCAATTTACCAACGGACAGGTTATTGTCAATAAAAGGCATGATTTATCCGAGATTCCCACTGAATCCAGCGAGTCTCGTGCTATGGCCAGACAAATGCGTAAAGATGGGTTTGCCTTTCTAGGTCCTACCAGCTGCTATGCGTTTATGCAGTCCGTTGGCATGGTTAATGACCATATATGCTCTTGTTATCGTTATAATGAACTTATTGAACAAGCTGATACTTGATTTGTCAGATTAGATTCGCTAAGATAAATGCCTTGCCTAAAAATAGTACAAACTGCCCGTATGATTTTCTGAAGGAATAGAATGCGTTAAAGTCAGGAAATGAGCTGAATCATGCTAATTTATCACTCAACGAGGATATGTTATGTCTGTAGAAGGAATAGTTGGATCCTTAGCCTCACCAAAAAGCCATGTTTCTGAATGGAATAAGCAAGATACCATATGGGTGTTGGGTCTTTATGGCACCGCCATTGGGGCAGGGACCTTATTTCTTCCTATTAATGCCGGTTTACATGGCATCTGGCCGCTGATTATCATGGCGTTGCTGGCTTTCCCGATGACTTATTTTTCCCATCAGGCACTCTGTCGTTTTGTTTTGTCAGGCTCGGGCAAAAGCAGTGATATTACCGAAGTGGTCGATGAGCATTTTGGCTCACAGGCAGGGCGCATTCTGACACTACTGTATTTTTTTACTATCTACCCTATCCTGCTGATGTATAGTGTGGCCATTACCAATACAACGCAAAGCTTTTTATTGAACCAGATGGGAGTTACTCCACCGCCACGCTCACTAATAGCGCTGGTGCTCGTCCTGGCGTTGATGGCCATCGTTCGCTTTGGTCAGCAAATGATCGTACGCTCGATGAGTTTATTGGTTTATCCTTTCGTCACCGTTCTCATTCTTTTGTCTCTTTATCTTATTCCGCACTGGAATAGTGCTATTTTTGCAGAGAGCAGCAGCTTAAGTGAGGTTGCCGCCAGCAGCAGCTTCTGGAAAACACTGTGGCTGGTGATTCCTGTGATGGTATTTTCTTTTAATCACACGCCGATTATCTCTTCATTCGCGGTTGCTCAGAAACAGCGCTATTCTACTGGAGCTGACCAAAAAAGCTCGAGCATTTTAAAATACAGCCATCTAATGATGGTGGCGACCGTCATGTTTTTTGTATTCAGCTGTGTGCTTAGCCTTTCACCCCAGGACCTGATTCTCGCCAAACAGCAGAATATTTCCATTCTGTCCTATTTAGCCAATCATTTTAAAACCCCGCTGATAGCCTACATCGCTCCTTTTATTGCCTTTATTGCGATTTCAAAATCCTTTCTCGGGCATTACCTGGGCGCCAGCGAAGGCTTGCAGGGATTGATTGTCAAAGGATTGCAAAAACGAAACAGGGATATTGCCCATAGTAAAATACAATTGGCCATCGAAGTGTTTATGATTATCACTTGCTGGCTGGTGGCGACCGTCAATCCCAGTATTCTGGGCATGATAGAAACTTTAGGCGGCCCAGTCATTGCAATCATATTATTCTTAATGCCCATGTATGCTATTGCCAAAATTCCTGTCTTGCAAAAGTATAAGCGACCTTTTATCAATACCTTTGTGATAGCGATGGGGCTAATCGCTATCTCCGCCATTCTTTATAGTCTGATTTGAAAATAACTCTGCCTGATGTGCTGTGTTCATCAGGCGTCTTTTTTAACCCTTGAGCGAAACACCCATGCTTAGTTTTGATTTAAGTACACTGGAACTTGCTATTCTGAAGACAAAAAATCCCCAGGAATACCCGAATGCCATAGCCCTGGATACATTATTATCCAATAGCGACTATCGAGCGAATCTACCAGAAGGTCAGCATTTTGCGCTTCGCCTGGCTATCCGTGAGCAGGCCTATGAGGCGGTCATCAGCCTTCTCAGCCTCCCCCAAATGAGCCAAAGCATTACTCCTTCTCTTCATCTGATCATTAGGGAAGCACTGGACTCAACTGACGACATGGTCTATTTACTTGCTCAGCAACCTGCTATTCAGGCTAATATAAATCGCTCAAAAGATCAGTGGAAAGCCCTTATTGAAAAGAAAGATATTACCGAAATACGCAGTCTCTTCAATCAAGTGCTATCCCCTGCGGCTAATGGCAGCCTCATCAACCATACCGGCAAGCACAGGTTTTTCCCGCAGGCTTCCAGCAGACCACAGACTCTGGCGGAGACGGTATACGAAATGTTCACTTCCTGTATGCCTTCACTCAATGGCTTTAATGGTTTCAATGACTAGCAGCAATAAACTCATAGATATGATTACCATGAGATTAGCTGTTGGTTTCCATAGCGACCCTATCATTAAATACAGTTATACCAACGACTGAAGCGAGTCGCTTTTTTAATTTTTAGGTAAGCCTGAGGCTAAAACTAATGGTTCAGAAAGTTAGTATTTTTTTCCAGATAAAATTTTAATAGCTCAGATGTCAGCTGTGGAAATTCAATCCCCTCACGGTCTATTACAGGCTCTAAAGTCCGGTTTGAAAATTGTCTATTGAATTTTAACCGAGGCAAGTCATCCAGCTTTTCAGGGAATAAGGGTAAGAATCGAGTCAAAGCGTTATCTTTACCATCTAAAACCGCCTGAGTTAATTGTGCTTTCCATACTTCATAGGTAACAAGTTTTAAACTGAATCCAATTTGAGCAAACAAAACTTTAAGGTCCGAAAAAGAAATCTGATTTGGATTAATAATATGATAGGTCTGGTTACCATGAGTATTCATAGAACAAGAACCAATCATTAACCTGGCACCTGTATCCACTGGAATCATTTCAATTTTGGTTGATAAATTCGGGGCAATTCCTAATTGGACCATTGAAATCAAATAGGCCATGACAAAGTCATGAACTGGCCAGTTCCCTGTAACTGTATCGCCGCTGATTCGACCAAAGCGGTAGATGCTTACAGGTATTCCTAAAGTTCTTGCTTTTTGCATTAAAGACTCAGCGACCCATTTTGTTTGCGAATAACCACCAATTAAAGGGAATCCATCTTCAAAATATATATCCGTATTTTCTTCTATTTTTTTGTGTTCCCACTCTTTACGCCCGGGGAAAATTCCGGCAGTAGATACATAATGAACAGGAATTTTTCTGCTGGCGGCTAGTTCGATAATTGTTTTTGTTCCGTTAACATTGGAGGGGAACAGTGTATGAAAATCACTAATAAAATTGACATAAGCACCACAATGTACAATTAAATCAATATCATTTTGTAAAGATTTAAATTCGTCTGATTGCAAAGAAAATCGTTCCTTATCCAAATCTCCGACAATTGATTTTAGTCTGTGCTCGTAGAGCGATACATCCATAGGAAGTAAGAGTAATTGTTCTTTGAGCCGTGCTAATGCATGCTCATTATCTTTACCTCGTACTAAACAATAAACAGTGGCCTCTGGAAATTGTGCTAATAACTCTACCAATAAATACTTACCTAAAAATCCGGATGCACCTGTTAAAAATATTTTTCTAATCGCTGGTTTGGCTGCTGGCTTTTGTTTTACTGAAGTTATTAGTTTAAGAAATGCACCATCATGCTTGAGCTTGGGCAGCTCTGCATACTGACGTAAATAATTGGCTGTTAAACCAGTGAGAGGTGAATACTTTATTTCTTCATTTTGATTTTTATCTAAAAATCGGGATAGTTTTTGAATGGTATTGTGTTTGAAAATATCTTGCAGACTGATGGGTTGTTCGAAATCATGTTGCAATTTCATTAAAAACTGGACTATCTGCAGCGAAGTGATCCCTAATTGATCAAACATTTTATCACATGAGATTTCCTGATTTTTGGTAATACCTGATAAAATAGACTGTATTTTTAGTTCTGTACTGTTCTTTGCCTCAATTAACTTTTGAGAAGCTGCTTGGTTTAATCGGTTCAACTCTTCAATTTTTAAGCTGGACAATTTAATTTTATTGAATTTATGGCTGGATAATCGTGGTAATTTGTCCATCACATTATAAACATGTGGAGCAGGACCTGAGCCACCATTCTTCTTTAATTGATTGTTTATTATGAGTTCGGTTAATTCAAGTTGATGGTCTTGAGGAATCACAACATGCGCCACCAGGAACTGAGTGTCTTGAGACTGGTTGGTGTTAATCGTGACACAACATTCCTTAATATAAGAAAGCTCCATGAGTTGCTGTTGTATTTTACTTAAATCAACTCTTATGCCATTGATTTTAGAAACGGAATCAGTCCGTCCAAGAATATAAATCTCACCGTTAGGTTTAATTAATCCGAGATCACCGGTGCGATATAGTCTATCGTCGGGCTGATCAGACTCTGCATTTAGCAATAAGCGATCGTCATCTGGTGCTAAATTGGTCATATAAGGTGTTCGTATAACAATTTCACCAGACTCACAAATACCGCAAATCTTTTTATTATTCATAATAAATACCTGGCATCCAGGTATTGGTTTTCCAATAGGCATGATTTGATGCTGAGGATGTTCAGGAACCATATAAAAAACTTTGGCAAGCGTTGTCTCAGAAGGTCCATATAAATTGATCAGTACACCATAATTATAAAAATTTCGTTGGAGCGTTCTTATCAGATTAAGTGTTAAAGCCTCACCTGCAAAGAAGATATACCGCAAGGAACGCAAATTGTGCGCTCCAAAATGAGTACTGTTTAGCATAATCATGTGAAACAGGCTTGGCACCACATGGAAAAAGGTTATGTCTTCCTTATCAATCCAGTCAAAAAATATAAGTGCGTTTTCAGCTAATGAATTGTCAGGAACTACTAATTTTGCACCGCTTACCAAAGGAGAAAAAATTTCCCTTAAACATACGTCGAAATGGACATTGGTAATTTGTCCACAAATGTCAGTATTGTTTAAATGAAATTCATTTACTTGCCAATTAATAAACTGTGAAAGCCCAAGATGGTTTCCATAAATAACTTTAGGTTTATTTGTAGAGCCGGAGGTGAACATAATATATGAAAGATCATGGGGCCTGATTTTTGAAGAGTAATTTCTTAATTCATGAATTGTTGCCGGAACTTTTTCAATACTAATTTTATCCAAATCAATTAATGTCAAATTATTGTTATTTATAATGTCGCGAGTTCGTTCATGCAAAGGAGAACTTTTCAAAACAAGGGCATTATTTAAATGTGGGAGTCTGTCATTTAAAACCTGCTCCTCAGCAGACTCATCTATCAAACAAAACGGGACATTCAAAAATAAAGCACTCACTAAGGCAGCATGCCACAGCAAATTTCGCTTGCCTGTTATGATATATGCTGGAGGCTTAGGCATATCTCTAAGGGCAGAAAACACTAAAAGTACAGTATTAGATAGATCCTGATAAGTATATTGCTGATTAAAACAGGAAATTGCAGTGTGATTGTTATTTTTTTCAAATGATTTCAGAAGAAGAGCAGTAATTAACGGTATTTGCTCCTGTATTAAATTTTGCTTAACATTTGGTAATGTTATGTCCCTATAGTAAGTCAACAGCTGATATTGATTAATTGCCATAGCTGCATTTTCAGCAATTTTTTCTAGTAAATCCTGATATTGCTCTAGAAAAAAACGCGCTGTGAGGTTATCTATACATTCGGTTTGAAACGTGAGTTGACCGCTTAGAAGAGACTGTCCATTTACAAACTCACCAATAATATAGAAATTCATTAAATTTGAAATAGTGGTTGAAATAAATGCTTCTTTTATAAATTCAGCATTTTTTAAATTAAAATGTTTACGCCACTCAGCCGAAATATAGTTAAACACAACTGCATTTTGAAAAAAATTCAAATTCATTTGATGCTCGTATTGCAATTTTTCAAGAATATAATCAAAAGGAATATCATCGTGACTCATGATTTCATTCATCACATTTTTCAATTGGGTGATTACATCAAAAAAGGATAAGTTATCATTCATATCCAGAATCAATGGAAGGCCATCCAGCATTGGCCCCATGATGGATTGTTGTTTCGGATGAAATCTGGCAAATCTTGGTATAATAACAGTTATTGTTTCTTGTCTGGAATAGCGATATAAAAGGGTGATAAACACTCCTAAAAGTATGGTGTTATTAGACACACCCATTTTCTTTTTTAAATCTTTGATTGCTTTGAAAGCATTTTTAGAAATCATTATATTCGTGTTATCGGCTTTTTGGGTCGGAGCAGTGTCCATATTTAAAAAGGAAGTGCTAATGGAGTAGCTCTTTGCAAATATTTTTTCCAGAAGCTGAGTCTAGACTTTTCAAACCAGGAATTCGTCATATTTTCGATAAAGATGTAATCACCAAACTGAATATTTTTGTCGCATGCTGCCAAGGGTTTTTTATCGATTAATGAAGCATATGTTTTTGCGATTTGCGTTTGCAAATGATATAAGGTCCATCCATCCGCTATCATATGATGAAAACAGGCTACTATCTTGAAATAGTGATTAGGTAATAAAATTATTGATATCTTAAATAATGGCAGCTGTTCAGGATTAAATGACTCCAAAGCCAATTGATTGCAGAGTTTTTCTATATTTTGAGAATTATGGGAACTGGATAAATCATATTGCTCAACCGTAAAAAACTGTTTGTCATGCACTGTAAAATAGAGCTGACTATTTTTCATGAAAAAAGTTGTTCGAAAGATATCATGTTGATTACAGACATGATTAACTGCTTCCTCAAAAAGCCTGGAATCAATCTCGCCTTGAAATAAATTGTAGGTTGTAATTCGAGAGGATGCGGAAAAACCATCCACCAAACTGTGTTTATAAAATTTCTTTTGGCTGATAGTAGCCCGTTCATCATTTTTTTTCATGTACGGCTTTTTAAGAGAATAGATAAACCAGAATAAAGACTGAGTAACAATTTTTTTAAAATTCTTTTTTATAAATTTTACATGCGAGGTGTTCATCAAATGACTCCATACAAGTTTATTTATTCGTTAGCACTATCTTTAAGTACCGATGAATAGTGAGTTTTAATCAATTGTTGACGGCAAATTTTTCCCAGCTTGTTTCTAGGTAACTCATTTACAAATAGACATTGATCGAGTCGGTACTTTGCCTCAGACACCTTACTGGCTCTAAAGACTCTATCTATCAATTCTTGTTGCTGAGTGGGATTAATATTAGCTACAAAAAGTACTACTTTATCGCCTGAGTGCTCAGGAATGGGTACCCCACATATGGCAAAATCATTCATACCTACGACATTCATATAATGATTTTCCAATAAGGAAGGTAACTGTTTGGTTTCATCTGCTCTTACAATGACATCTTTTAATCGTCCGGTGATATGCAAACATCCAGATTTATCAAAATAACCTACATCACCGCTATGAAACCACTCCTCATTGATCGCAGATTGTGTTGCTGAATCATCTTTGTAATACCCTTTAAAAAGACGTTTACTTTTAATCAAAATCTCGTTATTCGCCTCAGATATTTTAATCTCAACATCATTCATTCTTAGACCAACGGAACCAAACTGAGCAGGTTTCTCTTTGCGAACAGTAGCGATACCGCCTATTTCGGTAAGTCCATATCCTTCTAATATGTTAAATCCAATTGCATTTAAAAATATTAATTTGTTTATATCTAATGCAGCACCTCCTGAAAGTATGATTTTTAAATCAGGATTCACCTTCTGATGAATTGCGTTAAACAGCTTGCGGCCATGGTTTTTATTGAACCAACGAACAGATAATTGATTGATTGAATAAGCCCCTTTGAAAACCAGACGTTTAATGGCATTTTGTTTTTTTATAGAAGTAAATATTGATTCATATAATTTTTCTAACAACATGGGTACGGCAGGTAAGCATTCAATTTTGTTTTTATTCATCAATGCAGCAAAATTAGCTTGAGGATTTGATAACACAATATGTCCACCAGTCATAATGGTTGCCAGAACAATAGACAATGGATATATGGCGGTTAATGGAAGAATATTAAGAACATTTTTGCATTGATACTGTTTGATTTCATCCATGTAGATTTGCACCACTGCAGCAACAGTGTACCCTGATAACATAATCAGTTTTTCTTTACCTCCAGTTCCGGATGAAAATATCATTGTCATCACATTTTCCGGACTCGATTCTAAATCATTTTTTGCTTGGTATTTGTAGCCATTAATACCGTTTATATCCAATTCAGAATAGGTTTCTGGTAAAGTACTTAGCCTTTTTGACAAACTGAGAATAATATGGGGGCAGATAAAGGATATTTTTTGATTAAAATCTATCGAGCTGATATTTTCATCAATTGGAATTATTATCGCGCCCGTATTGATTAAAGAAAAATAAATAGCAATCCATTCGATTGAATAATCCCCTATCAGGACAACTCTTGGCTTGTATACTGATGAGATATTTTGAACAAAGAGGGAAGTGTATTCTTCAATTAGCTTTAAAAAATGCTCTCCCCCAACAGTATTGTTGTTGTACGTTATAATTGCCTTTTTTATACTTTCCTTCGAATCCCTCAATAGTTTTTGTATATTTTCTTGCATCGAATCTCAAACTTACGTGAAAACAGATTGTTGTATCATTATACTGATAGTATATATTTTAACCACAATCAAGGAGCGACTAGAAATTTTTAAATGACAAATGCTCATTGGCATCCTTTAAACTTTAAAGGCCCTGAAACTGCCCAGGAAGCCTGCGTGATTGGTGATTTTGTTCAAATTATGCTAAGTTTAGGAGAAAACACTAAGGACTTCAGGATGAAAACGTTTCTCGAGCAGGCCTATTTATACCGTCAATACCATCAGGAAAAAACCACGCTTTACACGCACCTGGCGGGGGTTCCGCTGATTATATTCAGCCTGATGATCTTTTTTGGCTACTTTCACGTGATTGTTCCTGGGATATTTGATATCACGCTGGCAGAAATTCTAACGGTTGCCCTATTAATTTATTATTTCAGATTAAACTGGCGACTGACCCTGCTTTTATTACCTGTACTGGCGATTTTATTGTGGATCAGCGCGGTTTTAAGTGCTCCCGGGCCTAATGGACTTAATTTATGGATTTTTTTAATCTGCTTTGTTATCGGCTGGATCCTGCAATTGGCCGGTCATTTCATGGAAGGCAGTAAACCTGCTTTCATGACCAATGTACAACAGGCTCTGGTGGCCCCTCTGTTCCTGGTAGCAGAGCTTTGTTTTATGGCAGGTTATCTGCCTAAATTGCGCGATGAACTGCATGGTCCCGAACCTGTAGTAGTCGCAGAGCCGGCATCAGTCGTACCCCCAACCTCTGTTCATACTCAGGAAGAAGAGGTCATTGTAAAGGATATAAAAAATCCGCCGGAGATTTAAACATCCGACCCTCTGCGTCCTCCGCTTCATGCGGGGGATCCAGAAATCCCATTCCTCATAAGCAAAAAACTGCCTGACTATAACTTTTAAAACACGCCCTAGTATTTATAACCATAATCCTGCTCAGGTTCAGGTTGCTGATCGTCTTTCATCTCCGATAACCTTAACTTGTAGTGGCCAGAACTATAGCCAGTTTCGGCAACATTCTCCTGAACTATTAATTCTTTATTCTGCAAGACCTGCACTTCTTCACTCAAATTACTGAGCTGCTCCCATAATCCATTCAGTGAGTCGGATATCTCCTCGCTGGTAATAGAACCCTCTTGTAATGCAAGCCCGTTCTCATTAATGTAATTTTGCAGTTCAGCAAGCCTCGGGGCAAAAGCTTCCTGCACATCAGCATCAAAGCTTTCAAATTGCTTTTGCATCATTTGCACATGGTTATTCAGGAACATCAGCTGATATGTGGCTTGCATCTCAGGCGAAGTCATCTCTAAAGCTTCTTCATGGACTTTCTGCAAATCAATTACCGGGCTGGCATGAAAATAATGCGTACCCCCTTCTTGTGTATAACCTTTCCATTGCATTTGGGTTGGAGGAATCAGAAATTCACGCTCATTGGGATACGCAGATAAAGGCGCGATGCATTTTCCCTTGACGTCAGTATAGGTAATTGCAATCTTATCGACGAATCGTTCCGCAGGTATTTCAGCTGAACTGATAAAATTTCGCTCAACACTAACTCCACCAGTCTCGGCTAGTTCAATACGCTGCTTCAGGGCATCCTCGCTATACACACTTTCATAACGGAAGGTTCCGGGAATAGTCACTTCCTGCGCTTTGGAGAGGCCACTGGCGCTCATCACCGAATGCAGGATGACATCTCGTATCCATTCGGGCCTGTCTTCAAACTCATAGGTACCGCGGGTCAGCGCATTGATATTTTTATAGTAATCCGGAGAGGTGTACAGATTAATAGCCATCATTTCGGCATAATTCAGTTCGCGAACCGCGCCGGTTTTATCATTGTCTCGAAATAGTTCTTCACTTGGAAAAACACCCTCGATATCCGGTTTATATTGCGAATGATTATAAATATATTCTTCATATTGTTTAAAATCAGGCGGCTTGAATTCCAAATGTTCAAAATTGGCATGCGTCAGGATTTTAGTCAGTTCAAGCTGCGTTCCATCATCAAAAATGATCTGAAACTCTCCATCGCTGTTTTTTATATAAAAGCCTTCCAATGCCAGCAATTTCTGAGTGATTAACTCCAGTTGATAGGTATAAGTATTTTTTGGCAGAGGTCCCGCAACAGGTAAATAGTCTTCGGTCTGGTTACAAAGACTCTTGAGCGCGTCAACAACATCAGTCACTTTCGCTGCTTCAAAAGCAGCTTTAACGGCAGAGGGCGGGCTGTCCTTCGGATTTGCAGCCATTATCATTACTCAAACAGCTTGGTAATAACTATAGTGTAGTCAAAATCTGCAAATTATGCCTATTCTTTGCCCACCCCTGAGCGTTTTGGTTTACTCACTACGATGACTAATCATAAAGCACTGATGAATCCGCTTGTTACGCTTGAAATCCAGATCAATGGTTTCCGCACTGATATCTTTCACCAGATAGCGCTCGCTAATCTCTGGAGCCAGTTTAAACTGGCGCAGATTAGTTGAGAAGTAAAGCACGCCTTGCCTATTTAAAAGACGCATGGCTTCTTCCACTAAAACGCTCTGATCTCTTTGTATATCCAGGGTTGTTTTCATCCGCTTGGAATTGGAAAAGCTGGGGGGATCGAGAAAAATCACATCATGTTTATCTTTAGCAATTTTCAACCATTCCAGGCAATCAAAATGAACAAACTGATGCCGGGATAAGTCAATGTGATTTAAGCGAAAGTTTTCTTCAGCCCAATTAAGGTAGGTGTTCGACAAATCGACATTGGTAGTGAAGGCGCCTGCCAAAGCGGCATGAACGCTGGCACTGGCGGTATAACAGAAACAATTTAAAAAACGGGTTCCTGAAGGCAGTGCGGCAAAACGCAGACGCAGGGGACGATGATCAAGAAATAAACCGGTATCCAGATAATCATATAAATTTACTTTAAGTTTAGCCCGACCTTCTTCGACAATCATCGTATGCTGTGTTTGCTTCACCTTCTGGTACTGATCGCTTCCTTTTTGCGGCTTTCTCGTTTTAACAACCAGCTTATCCGGATCAATATTCAAAGCTATGGGCACAACCTGCATAACCTCCAGGCTTCGCTTTTCTGCTTTATGAGCAGCGATTGACGCGGGAGCGGCATATTCCTGGAGTACTGCGTAATCTTTATATACATCAATTGCATAGGCATATTCTGGTAAATCGGCATCATAAACCCGATAGCAGCTGATATTGTTTTTCTTCGCCCATTTCTGTAAATGCTGCGCATTCTTTTGCAGGCGGTTTGCCAGCATTTGTGCCCCGGAAGACAGCGACTCTTTATCATTATTCTTCAACTGATTGCAAGCGCTTATAGTCAGGCAGTAGAGTTTGCATTCCAGCGGGCCATTGAACAGGGTATATTGCTTACTGGAGCGAAGGCCTACCGCCTTGGCCAGCAAAGGATTGGTAGTTAGAAAAGCGGCCTCCCAGCCTTGAAAGTATTTATGACAGGTCGCTCCCAGCTGCTGATACAGGGGAATCAGTTGGGTAGTCTCTCCCATCCTCTCACCAAAGGGCGGATTACACAGCAGCAAACCTTTTGGTGCCACCGGACGTGCATCTTGCAGGGCTTGCTGCTCAAATTCCACCAGGCGAGCCACACCGGCCTTTTCTGCATTGGCTTGTGCCATTCGAATCAGTTTGCCATTACTATCACTGCCTTTAATCCGGCAATGCGACGGTCTGACCTGTTGCAGTGCCAGGGTTCGCAATTTCTCCCAGAGCGACTCATGGTGCTGAACCCAATGAATGACTGATTGATCATTTCGCAATAACCCCGGGGCAATATTGGCAGCCATCATCGCCGCCTCAATTACCAGCGTGCCCGAACCACAGAAAGGATCCTGAAGGCTATATCCCTTTTCCGCCAGTTGCGGCCATTTGGCTCGAAGGAGCATGGCTGCGGCCAGGGTTTCTTTCAGGGGCGCATCACCTGCCTGCTGGCGATAGCCTCGCTGATGCAGGCTATAACCGATCAAATCCAGACTTACGGTCACCGTATCCAGTTTTAAGTGCGCATGCAATCTTATCTGCGGTTTTTCGCGATCAATCGATGGCCTCTGCCCATGCAGTTTCCTGAAGTGATCGACGATGCCATCCTTAACTACCTGAGCACCATACATAGAGTTACGAATATGACTTGAAGAGCCATGAAACTCAATCGCCAGTGTCTTATCGGCCTTGAATACCGTTTGCCAGGGGAACTGATTACAAAGCTGATACAGACTGTGCTCATTATGAGCCTGGCCGCTGTACAATATCAATTGGACCCGGTTGGCCAGACGCGACCAGATGCATATCTGGTAAATAACCTGTAGTCCAGCCTCGCCATAAACGCCTTGCGGGCTTACGCGTGTTATATGCAATCCCAAAACTTTTAGCTCAGCCTCAAGCAAATACTCCAATCCCTTGGCACAACTGACAAACAGGGAATAATTCATGCCTTCTCTTCAATATAAATAGTTAGCCCGTATTCTAGGCGAGCAAATATTGTTTGTCCAAAACTACTTTACTTCAACCGGCTTTGTTGCGCAAATGAAGATAGGTGCACAAAAAACTGTCTTTGCGAGCATTAGCGAAGCAATCCAGTTCTTGCTTTGTTCAAGTTTCGATCTGAATTGCTTCACTTCATTCGCAAAGACGACAGGTTAGTTGCTTGGTTCTATTTACGCAACAACGTCTCTTCAACCGCGTCGCGGATCATTCGGAAAAGCGCTTTGTAAGCCCCAAGGGATCGATTGGCCTTACGCTCATCAATTGCTTTTTTGATTAATTGCCGTAATTGCTGCACATCCTGAGGCTGATAATCATTGATAAATTCAGTAAGCGCCTCATTTCCTTCACTCATCAAGCGCTCGCGCCAGTCTTCCACCTCATGGAAACTGGCTGTCTGCGCGCTTTTTTCAGCCTGCAACAATTCATAGGCCTCCAGAATGGCCTCATGATCAGCGCCTCGCATTAATTTTCCAATCAATTGCGCCTGACGCCGGGTTGCACCATGGCTTTTAATCGTTTTTGCGGCATCAATCGCCTGGCGCAAAACTTCAGTTAAGGGCAGCTGATCCAGAGTACCAGCGGGCAGCTCAACCAATTTAACCCCTAATTTCTTTAAAGCGTCTGCATCACGCTTTTTTTGTGATTTGCTTATCTCTTCCATTACTAACCTTTTCAGAGATTGATTCTGGCCAGCCTGGCTTAAGACCGGCTTCCTCAATCAGTTTACTAACTTGCTCCGCAATCAAGCGGTGCACAACAGTTGTGGGATGCACGTGATCCCAG
Source organism: Legionella genomosp. 1 (assembly GCF_900640215.1). Classification (NCBI taxonomy): domain Bacteria; kingdom Pseudomonadati; phylum Pseudomonadota; class Gammaproteobacteria; order Legionellales; family Legionellaceae; genus Legionella; species Legionella genomosp. 1. Next base: position 79,736 of record NZ_CAAAJH010000005.1, on the reverse strand, counting down.
AATAAATAACTATCGCAGGAAAGCGGCTCTTCTTTGGCGGCCTCTGGCAATCGCGAATACACATAGGCTGTTTCGGCAGCCTCATGCAGTACCGGGTTGGATTCAATAATTGACCATTGCGTATCATTCATTGAGGGATTCTGCTGTTTTAAAAAATCATGCAAGGCAGCCCGCGAAGGGAGAAGTGCTGTAAGCCAGCCACTGTAACTGCCCATATAGCAGGGATCTTCAATGTTCGTTATATTATAATCCGCGGGGTGAGCGCTTGATTCATTAAAAAAAGTATAGGCATCAAAATACAAAAACAGGACGTCGGGATACTGATTGCGCAAAGTTTCAACCCGCTGCTTTAACTTTTGATTATGGGCCAGAGTCAGGCGCGTCAATAAAGAAGGATCACTCATCTTTTTCGATTGCGGCAGTTTTGCTAGATCCGGTAAATTAATAATCAGAAATTTATTACCGCCCTTGCCAATCAGGCGCTCAGTCACATTCCCTATCGCATCGACAACCCCGTCAGTAAGCGGCTCTACATTAGTAGGACCATTGATATAATTATTTGCACCAATCCATATGGAATACAGGCTGGTTTCTTTGTGCCCGTAAGTATTCCAGTAAAAATAATCATCCAGCTCCACCGTTAGTGTAAAGGGCAGGTTTTCTTTATACGATAATACCGCCCCTGCTCCCCCTACCGCGTAATTCTGAAAACCGATGGTATAATCAGCAGGAAAATAATTCTGATAAACATACTCAGCCCATAAAGGCCCGTTAGAAAAATGCCCTTCATGATAGGGAGGTGAAACCGGTAGAAAATGGAGAAAGTAACGATATAAATTACCATTATCTGATAAACTGTCGCCAAAAATCACCATCGTGTCAAACTCAGGATTAAATCCATACGAGGCCGCCGAGATCAGCAGCCCGCAAAATACTATTTGCAACTTCTTGATTAAATTCATAAAGCCATCCTTGTGAAAATCAGAGATCCAAGAGTATAAAAAACTTAATCACTAACAGCCAGCCCGGAAAACCCACTGGTCAGACGGGGTGAACGGCGGACTTTAAGATAGGTTCTGCTTATTGCGTACAAATTGTAAATAATTATTAACAGCAGCAGTGTATGCAGCCAGGTTACGGTCAGATGCGCAAATAAGGGCAGAGTGATTAAAACACCCAGACAACCGGAAAGGCTTAAGATCATCGTTTTCTTTAAGGGTATTTTATCCTGTTGTAAAAAGACCAGGGTGGTGAGCGGCTGTTGCATGGCTCCAGCAGTGGTCATGATTGGGAAAGCGACAATCGGTGAAACATTCATCAGAAACAGAACACCCTGTATCATTACAAACAGCCCAATCCCTGCTGAGGTCAGAGCGCCGCAGATGACCATGGCCAGAAAACCAATCACCAGTTTGGCGCCCTGCAGTTCAACCACATCACCGCCCACCGGCATTAATCGGAATTGATGAGCCAGCAGCAGAAGAATAATTCCTGCAAAACAACACATCATCGTTAAACGGATTGCCTGCTTGCTCAGCCTGCTCACTATAGCCCCGCCAATCAAACCACCGACACAGGTTCCAATTACCAGCGTCAGCATGGTGGTTAAATCAACATCAACCAGCTGCATGAAAAAAAGCGACTCGATAGTTCCCGGAATCACCTGGGCGCCGTTATTCACCGCCGGCAATTCATCATCTGGAAAAGTACCCAGAAGCTTGGCCAGCGCGACGTTAACGGCAAAACTCCCAACCCCCAGGGTGTCAGCAATAAAGGCAATAATTCCGCTGATGCCCAATTTTAGATAATCCCCAATCGCCAGGCGCGTTTTTTGCTGATGGTTCATTTGATAGAACATTGCGATCACACAGACCGTACTCAACATCAGGATGACATATATAATCAGGGTAATCGCCATAACACTCACCGAAAAGAATCTGCACACGCGACAAGCAAAAAGGAAATTATACAGCAATTAACCTGCACAGCAAATAACAATTGGGGCAATCAGGAATCTTTATGATTTATTTTTAGACATGCTGCTATAATAACGGTACAGAAAATAAAAAAGACACAAGGATGTTCGATGACCATTACCATCAAAACCCCCTCTTCTCCCACCGACGAAGAACGAAAGATCCTGGCTGCACTTTTCGCACAAACCAGTAATGCCGAAGGATGGATGCCGCGCTATGGATGGCGGGCCGCAAAATCCTATGATGTCAGACTTCGCAATATCTATTACGGCAATGTGTATTATAAAGACCAGATTGAAACAGTTGTACTGGGGGAGAAAATTATACGTTTCAAGAGTAAAAAAACACCCGCCAATATCAAACACGACCGGCTTGAGGATAATCGTTATGGGGTATTAGCCGAAAAACCTCTGGGTAAAGGCGCCTTTGGTCTGGCAATTCCTGTAAAAGTCACTTATCGCCTCACTGACAGCAATACAGATTTAAGCTTCAAGGAAAAAAAACAAGGTGAACGCCGCCTTGCCAAGCAAGTTGCGCACGATCCCTATACCCCCAGATCAAATTACGAGGGGTATCCTGGCTTGAAACGAGAATATGATATTGCAAGTAAAACACCCCATACCCATCCTAAACAGCCAGTAATGTATGACGGAGAGGCCTATATGGTTGAGCGTCTGATGGAGGGGCGCTGTCTGGGCGATATTATTGATGATGATCGTGCCATTGACTGGAGTAAAGCGGTTAAACCACTGACCATGCATGAACGCTTTACTATCAGTATTAACCTCCTTGAAGCCTGGAAAGAGCAGGTATTTAATCATCAGATTATCCACCGTGATTTGAAACCTGAAAATGTGATTATCGATGATGAACTCAATGTTAAAACCATCGATTTCGGTTTAGCAAGATTATTTGAGGAAAAAATCAAGGATGATGTGGGCTCGCCAATGTATGTCAGTCCCGAAGCAGCGCAAAATAAAACAATCGATTATCGCGCCGATCTTTACTCTCTAGGCCGCCTGGTCGCCCTGGTGTGGAGGAACTCTGCTTTTTTATATAATGAAGCAGCAGCGGGTAGAGTGTTGCCCGTGGCAAGAGCTAACGATTATAGCCATATGTTTTATGCGCTTGATGTGAAGCCTGAGGTAAAAGAGCTTATTGTGAATACCCTGAAAACGCTGACCCTTATCGAGCCCAAAAGCAGAATCTCTGTTGATGAAGCCATTAATAATTTTAAAAAAGCCAGGGATCTGCAGCTTCCTCCTCAAAAACCAGAGCCGCCTCCATCAGTTGAGAAAGATTTTGCCGTGGAAGACTCTCTCCCCCACGAGAAGAAAGGCATTCTACGCAAAGCGGCTATGTTTTTTGGTATAAAGAGAGAAAAGAGCAAAAGACGCAGTGTCAACAAAGGAACAAAAGATGAATTGGCTGCAGAGAAAAGAGACAGCCATGATTCGTCTATTCACAATTAATCCTTTGTAATTAAGGACCCGTTGTCAGCGGGTCCTTGTCTTGACTTCAGTTAACCGCACAAACGTTTGGCTATCGAAGCCACATGCTTACCCTGGAAACGGGCAATCTGCCGCTCAATTTCTGAAGGAGTTCGTTTTCCGTCAGCACCGGCAATAGTTCCTGCGCCGTAAGGGGAGCTGCCGCGCATTTCGCTAAGATCGGTTAAACCTTTCTCGGAATAAGGCACTCCGACGATAATCATGCCGTGATGAATAAGGGTATTCCAGAATGAAATGATGGTGGACTCATTCCCGCCTCCAGTTCCTGTTGATACAAACACTGAAGCGATTTTACCGACCAGGCCGCCGTTTACCCACAAGCCGCCTGTCTGATCAAGAAAATTACGCATTTGGGCCGCCATGTTGCCGAAACGCGTAGGCGTACCAAAGATAATGGCATCATAATTGGCTAATTCCTGCGGGCTGGCAACCGGCGCTTCCTGGTTAAGTTTGACGCCTGCTTTTTTGGCAATATCTTCCGGCATGGTTTCGGGAACCCGTTTCAGAGCGACTTCAACGCCGTCTACTTCCTTTGCTCCCTTACTAACCTCCTCGGCCATCGTTTCCACATGCCCATAACTTGAATAATACAACACTAAAACCTTTGCCATTTCCTTCTCCTTTAATTTATGGCCCCACAGTACTGATTAAAACTGGTGATTTCTGAAATCTTCAACTGCCTGAAATATTTCCTCTTGTGTATTCATGACAAAAGGCCCGAGACGAGCGATGGGTTCATTGAGTTTGCGCGCTGCAATCAAAATGCAATGACAGGCCTCTGTGCTCGTTTTTAAATGTACTTCATCCCCGGAGGAAAGGATGGCCATTTCCTTACTGGCGATTCGCTGCGAATCAATAAGCAACTCTCCTTTCAAGACAAATACTAAACATTGATGGCTTTCCGCAACCTTCTGCAGAAACTCGCTTTCCGGGGGTAATTTTATATCAAAAAATAAGGGATCAGTCGCGATACCCTTCACTGGAGATGAGGAAGCTTCTCGTTCACCGGCAATTAATTTAAGCTCAACCCCGTTGGGCAACGTTTCATAAGCTAATTGCTCTGCAGTAAACTCCTGATAAGCGGGTTGAATCATTTTTTTGTCCGCTGGTAAATTTAGCCATAATTGAAGTCCTGTCAATCGGGCAGACTCCTTGGGCATTTCTGAGTGAATAATCCCTCGACCTGCGGTCATCCATTGCACATCACCAGGACCGATTACGCCTTTGTGACCATGGTTGTCCTGATGTTCTATCTGTCCCTCCAGCAGGTAAGTAATGGTTTCAAAACCGCGATGCGGATGGGAGGGAAATCCGGCGATGTAATCCAGCGGATTGCTGCTATCAAAAAAATCGAACAAGAGCATTGGCTCATAGGGATTATCGCGTTCCATTCCAATATAACGCTGAAGCTTGACGCCGCCGCCTTCGCGGACTAAATGCCCGGTCAATAACTTTGCCACTTTACGTTGACTCATAAGAAGCTCCTGCTGCGTGACTGCCCCGTTGGTTAATTATACCTGAACATTGTTCTGTTTTTGCCAGCCTATGATAAACTAGCGGCTGTTTCAACCTCGAGGAGGACATTGTGACTGTTGCAAAATTGATTATAGCATTGCTATTCACTTCTGTTTTTTCCCTGGCTCAGGCGACTGTTCTCACTGATACGGAAGGCAAACAAATTGATCTGAGCAGCCTGAGAGGCAAATGGGTGTTAATTAATTACTGGGCAAGCTGGTGCCAGCCCTGTCTGAATGAGATCCATGAACTCAACAGTTTTTATAAGAATAATAAAGAGAAAATAGCTCTTTTTGCCGTCAATTATGATGAGTTGCCATTGCGCGAGCAAAGACGGCTGATTAAACAACACGGAATCACTTACCCCTGCCTGGCAGTTGATCCGGGTCATTCATTGAATTTTGAGCAGCCACGCGCGGTGCCTGCCACCTTCGTTCTTAATCCTCAGGGTAAACTGGTTAAGATACTTTACGGTGAGCAAACACGGGATTCTTTGAACGAGGCAATTGGTTAAGCCTGCCAAGTCTGAAAGACAGCTTCGATCTCTGTCATTTCCGCCAGATTAAACCTCAGTCTGTCATTTCCGCGCAGGCGGAAATCCAGCGATGATTTGGCACAGTGCCTATGATGAAATAGATTCCGCCTGCGCGGGAATGACACGGCTTGCGCATAATTTGAATGAGGAATTTATGACAATACCTCATTACCCTCACTTGACAGCCCCCCACAGATCCCTAAAAATGGCATATTAATCAATATTAAAGCCGATCTTCATTGGTTTTCAGGTTGAGATATGACCTCCAGCACTGACAAACCGCAGCATCCCTTACCAGAACACCATTATCTGTTTGCCCATCTCCTCAGAGGATTGGCCTCTGCCATCGTTTTTTTAGGAGCGCATCTGCTGGGTCATTTCTGGTTAAATCACCTGGCAGTCTGTCAGTTGTTGGGTCTTCGCGTCTGTGAAGCGGCACCCTACCCGCCAGAACTGGTGTCTATTATCAATGATACTGGCTGGTTCAGGTACAGCCATTTTGGCGTCTCTTTGTTTTTTCTAATCAGCGGTTTTGTCATACCCTTTTCACTGGCCAAATATTCAAAGACACAGTTTTTGATAACGCGTTTCTTTAGAATTTATCCCACTTATTGGGCCGCCTTCTTTTTCGCATTAGTAGCTCTTTTATTATTTCACCGTGGAAAACTATGGATAGGAACCTTTGATATTCTGGCCCAGCTCAGCCTTACCCGGGATTTGTTCTGGGTTCCAAGTCTCGATGCAATCAGCTGGACATTACAAATTGAAATTAAATTCTATCTCCTTTGCGCGCTTTTCTCCGGGCTGCTGACCTCGGGAAAAAAAATGGATATTATCGCTCTGGTAGCCTGCACAAGCCTTATCGGCTTAATTCTTTCTGAAACGCAGTTAGGCATGGATAATCGGGTTAATCAGTGGACACTTACTATTTCCTGGTATGGATTAGCTCATGCTTGCGGAAACTCGGCGGTCTACATTGTGTATATGCTAATAGGCACCTGTTTTAACTGGCATTGCCGCAATTTCCTGTCGACCCGGCAAATGACCACACTCATCATTGCCTTTTTCCTGCTGTTCATGTTGCTTTGGTCGCGAAGCGATTATCAGTCACAATGGTATCCTGGCACTTTTAATTATGGCCTGGCATTGATTATTTTCGCAGTCGCGTATCGCTTCAGAGAACAGATTTCAGCACCACCCCTGTTTATCTGGCTTGGCAATATAAGCTATCCTCTTTACGTGGTTCATTTATTGCCTAGTTATGTGTTGATTTACTGGCTGACTTATGTAAAAAAATTTCCGGCGATACTCGCCATTTTGCTCGCTGGAATTATCGCTATTTCACTGGCGTTGCTCCTGCATCGCTGGGTTGAATTGCCAACTAACCGCTTTGGCAAACGACTGGCAAAGCGAATGAAGCGCTAACTGCGGATAAATCCCCATTTTCTGACGCATTATGATACACTTGATAAACAATTTTTAAATATTAATCTTCCCTGCATCATTGCAAATTCAGAGTGAATAATGATTAAACGGTGGCTGCTTTTCGGGCTGGGCGGCGGACTTACAACCAGCTTTACTTATCTTATATATCTTAGCCTGAATCATCTTATTGACTATCAGTGGGCTTATTTTATCGGCTATTTTTTAGGCGTATTGCTGGCCTACTGGTTTAATACGGTAATTGTTTTTAAAGCGGAGTTGCACTGGAAAGGTTTATTTACCTATCCTTTAATTTATGTCGTACAATATCTGCTCTCCGCGGCCTTGCTGGGAACTTTAGTTGAGCAGTTTAACATTTCTCAGCAGCTTGCCCCCTTGCTGGTGATCGCAGCGATGGTTCCTCTAACCTATTATCTGAACAAGCTGGTGATTGGCTTGCCTAATAAGCGAAAACCGGCTCAAAAGTAAGCTCCTCTAGGCTCGTTGGCAATTGCCTGAGACATCCTCATAAAAATTAGGCAGCTGTGTCATTTCCGCGCAGGCGGAAATCCATCCATGGTTTGGCTAAGTGCCGGTGATGAGATGGATTCCTGCCTGCGCAGGAATGGCACAATTTGTAAGGAAATGAGATGAAATATATACAGACCTTAATCTGGCAGAAATTATGGGTTAAGAGTTGTATTCTCCCTGAGAAGAAGGGAAAATACACAGGTTGGGTTAATCCCCGAATTTTTCGATTTAACAGGATTAAGTATGAAAATTCTCGTAACTGGAGGTGCAGGATTTATCGGCTCAGCACTGGTTCGCTATTTGATAACCCATACTGATCACCAGGTGATTAATGTCGACTGCCTGACTTATGCAGGAAATCTCGAATCTCTCAGCACAATCAGCAAAAGCCCCAACTATCTTTTCGAGCAGGTCGATATTTGTTCTGCGCAAAAAATCAGAGAACTTTTTAAAATCCATTGTCCTGAAGCCGTTATGCACCTGGCCGCTGAAACGCATGTCGATCGCTCAATTGAGGGGCCTGCCAGCTTTATTTATACCAATATTGTAGGTACTTTTAATTTACTTCAGGCAGCGCTTGAGTATTGGCAGCAATTACCCGTATCCCGGCAAAAAAGCTTTCGTTTTCATCATGTTTCAACAGACGAAGTATATGGGGAGCTTGAGCATAATGACGAGCTTTTCACAGAAACCACCAAATATGCGCCCAATTCACCTTATTCTGCCAGTAAAGCAAGCTCCGATCATCTGGTTCGTGCCTGGCATCGTACCTATGGTTTGCCCGTACTAATCAGTAATTGCTCTAATAATTACGGACCCTTTCAATTTCCTGAAAAACTGATTCCCTTAATGATTTCAAATGCTTTGGCTGGCAAGCCTTTACCAATTTATGGGGATGGCAAACAGGTCCGCGACTGGCTTTATGTTGATGATCATGTGCGCGCACTCTATCGCGTTCTGACAGTGGGCAGAGCCGGAGAGACCTATAACATAGGCGGGCATAATGAAAAAAGAAATATTGAGGTGGTGTTAACTCTTTGCTCACAACTTGAAGAAATTGCGCCAGTGAAGCCCAGAGGAGTCAACAATTATTCCGATCTCATTACCTATGTGACAGATAGACCGGGGCATGATCAACGTTATGCTATTGACGCGGGCAAGATGCAAAAGGAACTAGGCTGGACTCCGCAAGAAAACTTTGAGACGGGACTTCGCAAGACCATTCAATGGTATGTTGAAAACCGCTCCTGGAGCAGTAAGCTTTTATCAAAACAACAAGTGTTCAATCAGCGCGAACATGGGGATGCATTAGTATGAGCCGTCAAGTTAACCCGTTTATCTTCAAACCCCAGCCCACCAATACAAAAGGCATCATTCTTTCAGGTGGGGCTGGCACCAGGCTCCACCCCATAACCAAAGGCGTTTCAAAGCAATTACTCCCCATATACGATAAGCCGATGATTTACTATCCCTTGTCGGTTCTCATGCTGGCAGGTATTCGCGACATTCTCATCATCACCACCCCCGAAGAGCAGGCTTCTTTTCAATATTTGCTGGGTAATGGCGAGCAGTTTGGAATTAAACTAAGCTACGAGGTCCAGCCAAAACCTGAAGGATTAGCGCAGGCCTTTATTATAGGCGAAGAATTTATCGGCAAAGAAAAAGTCTGTTTAATTCTTGGCGATAACATTTATTACGGCCAGGGTCTTACTCCGAAACTACAAGAGGCATTGTCACGTGCATCAGGTGCAACCATTTTTGCTTATCGTGTCAAAGATCCCCACCGTTTTGGTGTGATTGAATTTGATGAGCACCTGCGCGCGCTGTCCATTGAAGAAAAACCGATAAACCCCAAATCCAATTATGCAGTAACCGGGCTTTATTTTTATGATAATGATGTAGTCGAAATAGCCAGACAGATTAAACCCTCCAAACGAGGTGAACTCGAGATTACAAGGGTCAACCAAGCCTATCTTGAGCGAAATAATCTCCATGTTGAATTATTGGGCCGCGGCTTTGCATGGCTAGATGCCGGCACGCATGAAAGCCTTCTTGAGGCAGGGATGTTTGTACAGGCAATTGAAAATCGGCAAGGTCTTAAAATCGCCTGTCTCGAAGAAATTGCCTATCATAATGGCTGGCTAAGCACCGAGGAACTTTCTGAGCTGGTTCATCATATGAATAAAAATAGCTATGGCGCCTATTTGCAATCAATACTATTTGAAGAAAAAAAGGCTTCCGAGAATTTTGAGCTAAGTCCGATATAAGTAGAGATTAAAATGATTCAATTTAATAAACCAGCTTACACCACCGCTGAAGATCAATACGTCCTGGCAGCTATGCAGAGCTCTAAACTCTGCGGCGATGGTCATTATACAAAGCTCTGCCAGCAGTGGTTTGAGAACCAGTTTAATTGCAAGAGAGCGCTGATGACCCCTTCCTGCACAGCCGCTCTTGAAATGGCGGCGATTCTCCTGGATATCCAGCCAGGCGATGAAGTGATTATGCCAAGCTATACGTTCGTCAGCACCGCCAATGCCTTTGTTCTGCGTGGGGCAACAATTGTTTTTGTAGATATTCGCCCGGATACAATGAATATTGATGAAACAAAAATCGAAGCAGCAATCACTAATAAAACCAAAGCCATTGTTCCAGTACATTATGCTGGCGTTGCCTGTGAAATGAATGCGATTATGGCGTTAGCAGAAAAATACAATCTCTTTGTTGTAGAGGACGCTGCACAGGCAGTCATGGCCTTCTACGAAAAACGCCCCCTGGGAACTATTGGACATTTCGGCTGCTACAGTTTTCATGAAACAAAGAACTATACCTCGGGTGGCGAAGGAGGTGCTCTGCTAATTAATGATGAGCACTTTTTAGAGCGTGCAGAAATTATTCGCCAGAAGGGTACGAATCGCGCCCAGTTTTTGAAGGGACAGGTCGATAAGTATACCTGGAGAGATGTAGGTTCAAGCTATTTACCGGGCGAACTTCAGATGGCTTATCTGTATGCTCAGCTATTGGAAGCGGAAGCAATTAATGAGCAACGTCTTGCTATATGGAATACCTATCATGAGGGTCTGGCTTCCCTTGAGTCCGAATCATTAATTACCCGTCCTTTTGTGCCTGAAAATTGCCAGCATAATGCACACATGTATTATCTTAAATTACCCTCAAACAATGAGCGGGCAGAATTTATTGAAGCGATGAAAAAAAGCGGAATTCAAACCGTTTTTCACTATATTCCCTTGCATTCAAGCCCGGCCGGCATACAATTTGGCAGCTTTGCGGGAGAGGATAGTTTTACCAGCAAAGAAAGCGAGCGCCTGGTTCGATTACCGTTATGGTATAATTTATCCCTGGATGAAACAGAGTGGATTATCAAACAGATAGGGAATTATTTTCGTAACTCACCAGGTACGTCATCCTGAGCATAGAGAAGGACCTCAAATTGCTTGGAACTGAGCCAGATTCAGGAGATCCTTCACTGCGTTCAGGATGACGTTTCTATAAATTCCCTGGGCTGAATAGTTACACAGGATTTTCTTCCCTAAACTTTTTCTCAAGTAAAAGCACATTTCTGCTTTTTTCTTTGACTCTTTTCACTGGAATGCCAATATAAACCCCCCAGGGGTCGGTGTTTTTGGTGACCAGAGACATAGCACCGATGGAGCAACCCTCGCCTATTGAAACTCCGGGGAAAATCACCGCACTTGCTCCAATCATAACAAAGCGGTTAATTATAACCTTCGCTTTGTACTCATTTTTATATTCTTTAGGAACTAAGGGGCTATACAGATACTCGCCGCTATAATCATCTGATTGACTAAATACCTGTGAGCCATAGGAGACACCCGAATAATCACCAATAAAAATCCCTTCAGTACCCCCTCCTAATAAACAAAAAGCAGCAACATGCACATAAGTTCCCATCGCTATTTTTCCAGAAATAACACAGAAGTCATCCACGCGTGTATAATCACCAATCTCTGTTTGCTCTGGATTATAAATGCAAGCCTTATCGCTAATTTTTACATTTTTCCCTAACTTCTTAAAATTCATAGCTTCTAATTGGTTTTGGCTAAGGTATCCCATCTACAACTCCTTGGCTTTAGGTGTTATTATTACAAAAAAGATAAATCCCGTCATGCAAGATATATCCTGAGACTACAGATCAGTGCTTATGCTTTATTAAAGGAAATGAATGGAACTGTCAATTGTATCTACCCTTTATCAATCTGAGCAATATATTAAAGAGTTTTGTCAACGCGTGTCTATTGTCGCCGAAAAGCTTGTGGGTAAGGATTATGAGATTATCCTCGTTAATGACGGTTCGCCTGATAACAGCCTCGATATAGCTATTAGTCTGATGACAGAATTCCCTGCTCTTAAAATTGTCGACTTATCTCGTAATTTTGGACATCACAAAGCAATGATGACTGGACTGGCTCAAGCCAGGGGGGAAAAAATTTTTTTGCTGGATAGCGATTTGGAAGAAGAGCCTGAATGGCTTTTTTCATTTAATGAGCAATTGGAAGCTGAGTTCTGTGATGTAGTGTATGGTGTACAGCAGAAAAGAAAAGGGTCATTATTTGAGCGCTACAGCGGCAAACTGTTTTACGGCATCCTAAAGCTTTTAATTAAAGAGCGTCTACCGGCCAATATTACAGTAGCTCGCCTAATGACACGTCGTTATGTCAACGCCTTGTTACAACATCGGGAACAAGAGATCTATATTGCTGGTTTATGGCATATTACCGGGTTCAAACAATGCCCGAAGACCGTTAAAAAACACTCCTCGAGCAAAACAACCTACACATTGGGCAAAAAAATTGCTTTGTTCACTAACTCAATTACCTCATTTAGTAATTTACCTCTGGTTATGGTTTTTTATATCGGTTTAATCATTATGGGAATAGCCTGCGGCTATACCTCCCTGTTGATTTTTAATAAGTTTTTTTTACACAAAGTATTGCAAGGCTGGACTTCAGTAATGGCCTCCATTTGGTTACTGGGAGGGCTGATTATTTCATTAATTGGCATCATTGGAATTTATCTTTCAAAGATTTTTATTGAGATAAAAAACCGCCCCTACACCATTATTCGCCATACTTATGAAGCCGGCTCTCCCCCGTCTTTCCACCATAAGCCGCATTTAAATCAGCGAGGATCCCAGACATTAGAAAAGGATATACTGAGTCAAACTGAAGATTCAAGCCTGATGTTTTAACTGAAATTTTATAATGCTGCCTGTATAAATCTTAAATGTAATGTTAAACTGCTTGCAGAGTAAGTACATAATTTAGAGTAAAATGAATATGTCGTCTTTTAAGGAAAAACCCTTACTACTCTTCACATTGCTTTATTTACCGGCAACTTTGATTATTCTCCAATCCTATTTCAAATCATCGCTCACGGGGTTTCCTCATTCCTGGTCTATTTATTGGACCGTACGGATATTCTTGTTAGTCACCTTTATAATTTCATTATTTAAGTTTGCAACAGATAATGATTTGAATCCTTCTACAATCAAATCAGTTGATCGCTTTCAGAATATTAGAAGTAAACAAGATCCACTATTGGGAATCAGAGCCCTTGCCTGCTTGAATGTTTTTTTTGGGCACTGGTTTATTAATGCGTTCATGCCTGGAATTATTTCCTTGGCATATCCTTATAATTACATTGTATTAACCCTCTTTAGTTGCTCGCCCTGGGGCGGCGTTTGGATTTTTTTTACATTATCAGGATATTTAATGGGCAAAGGCTTTGTAACACGCCGGCATAATTTGACAAGAAATGGAATCAAGAAATTTTATACTCACCGGATGAGGCGTATACTACCCATTTATTTTTCTGTAATTTTCATTGTGGCAATCCTAATGAGTCCACAAACTTTAGATTTTAGAAATCCTTTAATGGTGAATGAGTTTCTCGAATATTGTTTATTTGATCTCAATGGTTTACGTGGGACAAATGGAGTTTTATGGTCACTCAGTACGGAATGCCAGTTTTACCTGCTGGTTCCGTTTCTATACTTAATGATCGCTTTCTTCTTCACCAGCACCAAAAAGTTGTTGTTTTTTGTCATTTCATTGTGTGTCGGCTTCGTTAGTATGAGGTATTGGCTATTGAGTGAAGGTTATTCCTGGCATCCCAAGGTGTATATGCCGTTCTTAACCAATATTGATTGTTTCCTAGTAGGTGTTACTACATCCATAATTGTCAATAATTATAGAAAAAGCGAGTTTTATTTAAAAAACGGTATGCGATATGGCTTTATCAGTGTGATAGCGTTACAAGTACTACTCACAGGATGGTCTTATCCTGCAATTGTTGTTCTAAAGTGGTTCAATAGCTTCATGAGTTTAGCGCCAGCGGTTATAGCATTAGGTACTGGAGTTTGTATATTTTTCTTTGAAACTGCCGAATTAAAACAACGAAGTCATAACCCTTTCTGGAAAATTTCTGCGTTTGCCGGCGCCATTACTTACTGTTTTTATGTCTGGCACTGGCCTATTATTTTTTCAATAAGAAAACTATTTCCTCCTCAAATCACCCTGTTGGAGTCCGTGTGCATTTTACCATTTGGTTTCATCTCAACCCTCCTGGTGGCATACATATTTTATCAATTTGTTGAAAAATTTTACGACAATAATAAATTAAATATTAACACAATTGAGGATAAGACAATTGCGCACGCATCAGTGTTGTCTAACTAGCAAGTATAATCAGTAATGTTTATCAGGCGCTTGGATTTTTACTTTCATTATATTTAATTGCTTTATTTACGCTTTTTGAACCCACTGAACTCGTAGAAAATTTAGACTGGGCTTACCAGATAGGGCTTGAGGTGTTATACCATGATTGAATATGTACGGATCACAACAGCAAGCCTAACCAGGATGAACAATGCGTTTGGGCAGATTTATGCACTATTAATCTGTGTTTTCTTTGCTAGGTATATCTGTTTATAAGTTTACCTACGAGGCCATTGCTGTAAAATAGACTGAACTTTTCATTGACGGTAAATAGTGAATAATCTTTTAACACACACTACAATGCAATGTGTTGTTAAGCAACTCATAATTTATGCGCTGATCGGTCTTTTGACTAATGGAAGCGCCTACATGATTTATTTGTTACTAACACACTGGGGAGTATCATCAAAACTAGCGGTTACTTTATTATATTCGACTGGCTCGCTGATAGGTTTTTTAGGTAACAGACGCTTAACCTTTAATCACACGGGCAATCTTCGGGCAATCTATATAAGATATAGTGTTGTTCAAATACTTGGTTACTTGCTCAATCTAGCTTTGCTTGTTTGCCTGGTTGATTGGTACGGATTCTCACATCAATATGTCCAGGCTATAGCGGTTGTCATTGTGGCCTGTTTCATATTTGCTTCTTTGAAATTGGCTGTATTCAAAAAATAAGAAAACGTTTTCATTCATTAGTTATCGAGCTATCAATGGTCAGGAAGTGGCAGTTTGACAATGTCAAAAAAAAAATAATAAATGCTTGCGCTAATAACGCAACTTTTGTACAAGATGCTAACGGGAATGCCTTCGTGCCTCGGTGTCTAAAACCGGAGTGAGTAACTTTAAAATATGGTCTGATCTCTCCTTGTTGGACGCACAGTTTAAATGATATTCAGTATTAAAAAAGCTTTCCGGTTTAAAGAAAAAGTCATTGGGCGTGCCCAAGAGGTTCACTTCTTTTTTCTTAAGCTCTGACCATACATTGTTTATGGCCTCCTGATACCAATCGGATCGTGTAATTTCACTATCTACCTGTACCGGGGCCATGACAAAAACTTTAACGCCTCGAGCCTCCATCGCCTTTATACTGTCTATCAGCAACTTAGCCGAGTATTTATTAATGGAGGAATTTTTCTTGGGAAACAAGTAGCTAGCTCCGGTAGCAGAGATATTGACCCCACAGGTGTGCAGCATATCACCGTGATCATTCATATTCACATAGGAATATGAAAATGTATCCTGAGTACTGGCAACCTTGTCATAGTAGGCAAGCGCCTCGCTGGGTGTTTGGGTATGAAGAAATGGATTTGCCGCTAATATCGCTTCCTTATTGAATTTTACTGATATATTTTGCTTAAGATCAGCAAGGGAAACTGACTTCATAAAACGTATTTTCCTCCCCAGGCTAAGTCCGTCATAATAGGAGCGGTTCCATGCGACTACCTGCTCTACTATCCAGTTATTCAGATCTCTGTAATCAGTCAGATAATATCCCCATACCAGCGGCAGTATTACCGTGTCTCCACGGCGTGCATTCCGTACAGCAACATTAAGTATCCAGTCCAATGGGAGACCTCCGTGAAGCCCCATGTTGACAACGGGTCTTCCTAATTTTTTCTCTATATAGGCACTGTCCATTCCGAATAAAACATTGGAGTCAGCGACAAACAGTATTCGTTTTCCTGTTGCTCTTCTGGCAATATCTTCTTTCAGGATAACCCAGTTTGCAAGATCGTATGAAGCCGGAATTGGTGCGCCAAACTGATAATTGAAAGCCGTAAAATAGGTAGCGCCAATGATAAACGCCGTAATAGCTGAAGAGATGATAAATAGTCTATATGAGTTCATTGATTAAGTTAAAAATAGAGAAAAGGCGATATTGATGATTCCAAAGTTCATCAATATACTTCCAATTCCCAATGTTGTACATCATAGCCGGGGATACAATGAGTTACACTTTTTAAAATATCAGTCTTTGCAACTTTAACAAATTAGAAATCGAGTGTAGACTGCGGCATTAAAAAAGGAATTGAATAGAGAATCATGCTTTTTACATCCCTTGAATTTATTTTTGCGTTTCTCCCAATCGTCCTGATTGGCTTTTTTCTGATAGCAAACCTGTTTGGAAAAAAAGCGGGAGCCATCTTTTTGGCAGCAGCCTCCCTGTTTTTCTATGGCTGGTGGAGCACTAAATATATCGCATTACTACTGACCTCTATCGTTTTCAATTACAGTATCGGTTGCTTTATCTCAATGAACCAGGAGCGCAGTGCCAGAGCACGGCTCGCATTATTTGCAGGAGTTACCGGAAACCTGTTGCTGCTCTGTTATTACAAATACTCAAATTTCTTTCTTGGCGAAATTGCCAGAGCAACTGGCATGAATCTGCCCACACTATATCTGGTATTGCCTCTGGGAATTTCCTTTTTCAGCTTTACTCAAATTGCGTTTCTTGTAGATACCTGGAGAAAAACTACCGAAGAGTATAACTTCTGGCACTACCTGTTATTTGTTACCTGGTTTCCACACCTGATTGCAGGCCCAATTCTTCATCATAAGCAAATGATGCCGCAATTTAAAAATCCCGAGATTTATCGGATTAGATCAAGGAATGTAGCGATAGGAATTATTCTCTTTTTTGTTGGCTTAAGTAAAAAACTGTTACTCGCAGACCCTATCAGCGCATATGCAGATCCCGTCTTCAACGCAGTAGCACTTGGGCAGGCTGTTGATATATGGGTCGCCTGGGTAGGAGCTTTGGCCTACACCTTTCAGATTTACTTTGATTTTTCCGGATACTCTGACATGGCCGTCGGCCTCTCAATACTGTTCGGGATTAAACTGCCAATCAATTTTAATTCACCTTACAAGGCGCAAAACATTATTGAGTTCTGGCGCCGCTGGCACATGACTCTCTCCCAGTTTCTGCGCGACTATCTTTACATTCCCCTGGGTGGAAGCAGGAAAGGTGAAGTACGGAAATTAAATAATCTAATGGCAACCATGTTATTAGGCGGTTTATGGCATGGCGCAAACTGGACATTTATCATCTGGGGGGCTCTGCATGGCGCCTATTTATGCGTGAATCACCTCTGGCATAAACTTACGCGCAACTTCGGACTATCGGGCATTATCCCGAGAATATTAGCCGCGCCCTCAAGCATTCTGCTAACTTTTATTCTGGTAGTTGTGGCCTGGGTATTCTTCAGAGCCGATTCGGTGCATTCAGCCCATATGCTGATTAATAGCATGACAGGACGAATGGAGGGGGCCAGCTGGGGAACACTCTTCCCTAACCTGAACTTGATGACATTTATAGGCTATGCATTATTGTCCATGATTGTTATCTGGGCATTTCCAAATATCTATGAATGGCTTGCTGTACTGGAAAATGTACTGCAAAACAGCATAAAAATCGACGAATATAGCGGAGCAAGGGTCAGCCAGGCGTTTTGTATCCTAATAGCTGTTGTCTGTACAACGCTGGGTATTATAAGTATATTAACGACATTTGGTACCAACATTAACAGCCCATTTCTTTATTTCCAATTCTAGCCATGAAGCCATATAGACTAACCATAATATCCTCTGCGGTAACCGCCCTGGTCCTTATCGGGGCCTACCTTGCGGCTTTCAACTACCAATTTGGCGCGCCTATTCCTGCTGGCTATGAGCTTGCCAACTGGTTTTTTTTGAAAGAAGACATTGCCAAACAGGCATCAGGCCCACGAATACTGCTGCTCGGCGACTCAAACGTGCTTTTTGGAATGGACAGTCCCTATATTGAGCAAAAAATTGGAAGACCCGTTGTCAACTTAGGGCTTCATGGAGCTCTCCCATTAGATTCGATACTGGATGTTGCATCACGAAATGCAAGACCGGGAGACACCGTTATACTTCCTATCGTATGGGATTATTATATCAGGGATTACAAGGTTCCTACCAAGTGGCTGATAGATCAGGTAGTGGCCTGGCACAGTTCCTATTTTGCCGGACTCGGTTTGAAAAGAAAAATAGAATTTTATAAATCTATTTCCCTTACTGACCTGATGAATAATCTGTCAACCAAATTTAATAAGGAAGCTGTATTAAAAGAGAATCCACTACGCGAATTATCGTCCCCTTCTGAAGCCCTGGCTAATTACAAAAAGAATTCCAATGCTCAGAACGATTTTTCGTATTCTTATCTGAATATGAATGATCATGGCGATATGCTGCATGCCTGCGGAGTTCGGATTTCTGCCAGCGCGGCTAACTATCTGGTTCCTAAAAGCACTTCATCCATTAATAGAACGTCCTTTAAATTTCTTGTTAAACGAATTAAAAGTTTAGAAGCCAGAGGGATTCATGTGTTTGTTATCGCCCCGGTTCAGGTAGATGATACGACGAGTCAATCAGACTGGTATCAGGCTTTTGTAAATAATGTTTGGACAGAACTTAGGAATAATGGAATCAGCGTCCTGGGTACGCCCAATGAATTTAATTTTAAACCGGAGAACTTTTTCGATACAGACTACCATTTAAACTGTGATGCAAACAAGGATCGCTCAGAGCGAATTGTTAAACTGCTTGTCCCAGTTTTGCCAACTTTGGTTTAAAGACCATGATCAGGGTAAACATAGTGCACCCTTCATGTCCATTGCAAAAAATCAGAAAATGATTATGGTTTTTCCGCAACTACAAATCGCGAGCCGCCAACAGGAAAATTAATTCCTTTTTTAATAAGCCCAATTTCTGCACGCAGCATTTTTTCAAAAATGAAATTAAGCACCGGAGACATCTTAAGTTCCGAGTAATCCCTGTGGGCTTGAGGTCCTTTAAATTGTTGCACAAACCTTGATAACATCATCGCGGGCAATAAACTGGTCACAAATGAAGTGCTGCGTAAAATCTTAAAACCCGCGCCTCGAACTTTGTCGTGTAGTTCGTCTGCTTTATAACGTCTCACGTGGCAGGCATATTCATCCATCGGACTCCAGAGCCAGGGGTGCTGAGGCACGGAAATTAAGCAAACCCCACCTGGTTTTAATGCCTGGAAAATTTGCTCTAAAACCAATGAATCTTCTTCTATGTGCTCAATCACATCGAAGGCACCTATCGCATCAAACTCGTTATCAAAGGGAATGTTTCTTGCGTCCATTTGCATAAGACTTGCAGACGGCAGTCTCTGGGCCGCAAATTGTAAACCCGCGGTGAATAGCTCACTGCCATGCAGTCTTGCTTCCGGAAATAGTTTGGAGATGCCCCATAATACAAAACCGGTTCCACAGCCTATTTCAAGAAAGGACTGGAATTCAGGGCGATAATGGGAAAGTGACCATGTAATAAGATGGTTACGCGCCCGAAACCAGAAATTGGCTGCCTCGAATCTGGCCAATGCAGCAAAACTTTCCGGATCGAAACCGATCCCCTCATGGGCCAATGAAGGTGCAAATGAAGGGAAACCATCCACTATCGAGTATGTTCCCTCACAGGCATGACAATTATGCTCTTCAGCAAGAAAAAGTGTGCTGCAAGCCAGACATTTCCTCATATAATTAACCGTCTTATTGTTATGATCGTGATTGTAATATAGTTGGCAACTTAATAATATTGTTTAAACATCAAAGCTTTTTTGGTTTCTGTTCGTACATTTTATATTTACAGGGAACAACTCAACCCGCTCTCCGTCTTAGGATTTTCATTTTTTTTTAGGTTATATCTACAATGGAGTATCCAGTGGTGATAAACTCCGGAGAAGACGGATTTTTTTTCCTCAAAGTAGTTATTGATTTAAGCAGGCCTTTATGAGGAAATCGAGTCATTCATCTATTTAAATTGAGAACGGATATATGTTTAGTCAAAAAGTATTGATGATCACTGGAGGGACTGGCTCGTTTGGTAATGCGGTCCTTAAGCGGATGCTTAATACCAATCTGCGGGAAATACGTATTTTCAGCCGTGATGAAAAAAAGCAGGACGACATGCGTAAAGCCTACAATGATCCCCGGCTTAAATTCTACCTCGGTGATGTCCGTAATAAGCAAAGCGTTGCCGCGGCCATACGGGGAAGTGACTTCATTTTCCATGCGGCAGCCCTGAAACAGGTACCCTCCTGTGAATTTCACCCGATGGAAGCATTCCGAACTAACGTTCTGGGCACAGAAAACGTTCTAACTGCAGCCATCGAAGCGAAGGTACGTCGAGTTGTTTGCCTGAGTACGGACAAAGCGGTCTATCCAATCAATGCGATGGGTATTAGCAAAGCCATGATGGAAAAAGTGATGGTTGCCGCAAGCCGCAACCTTGATGCTGCACAAACGATAATCTGCGGCACACGCTATGGTAATGTAATGGGCTCACGCGGGTCGGTAATACCCCTGTTTACAGACCAGGTTCTCAATGGCAATAAAATTACTATTACCGATCCTCAAATGACGCGGTTCATGATGACGCTGGCCGATTCAGTTGATCTTGTGCTATTCGCCTTTGAACACGGCAGGAATGGGGATATATTTGTGCAGAAAGCCCCTGCTGCGACAGTAGAGACGCTTACTAAAGCCATTCTTGAACTAATGCACAAGGAAGATCATCCTGTATCGATCATTGGCTCACGACATGGTGAAAAGCTTTATGAGTCCCTGCTCAGCAGAGAGGAGCGTGCCTATGCAGAAGACCTTGGTGATTATTTCCGCGTTCCACCTGATATCCGTGACCTTAACTATGGCAAGTTTGTAGAAAAAGGGGAACAGCGGATCACGCAGGCTCTCCATGAAGAGGAATACAATTCACACAACACCAGACGATTAGATGTCGAGGGAATGAAGAAACTGCTGATGAAACTCGAGTACATGCAGAAAATCGTACGACGTGAAACTGCCATCCCGGAGCGAGTCTAGTGAAAGTATTAATCACAGGATCACAAGGATTTATTGCAAAAAATCTGAGGCAGCAGCTTAGCGAACGTAAGGATGTGGAGATAGTTTGCTTTGACAGGACACATGATGTCAACGAGTTGAAGCCTAAACTCAAGGCCGTTGATCTGGTATTCCATCTCGCAGGCGTCAATCGCCCACAGGATACGGAAGAATTCATCACCGGCAATCGAAATCTCACAGAAGCCTTATGCGATGCCGTCAGCTCTATAAGTGCCGCTGAAAATCGATCTATCTCACTGGTATTTGCATCATCCATTCAGGCAGAGAGAGACAATGACTACGGCCGCAGCAAACTTGCCGCGGAGGATGCGGTATTTACTGCTGCAAATGACAAAAATGTCTCGGCCTATGTTTTCAGGCTGCCTAATGTATTCGGTAAATGGTGTCGTCCAAACTACAATTCGGCGATCGCAACTTTCTGCCACAATATTGCCCGTGGGCTGCCTGTTCAGGTGCATGATAATTCTGCCCCATTGTCGCTGGTGTATGTCGATGATGTGGTTGACTGCTTCATAAGTATTATGGATGGAACAAAACCAGCCATTAACAGCAATGGCTTTGCAAGCGTAGCTCCCCAGTATTCGACCACCGTTGGAGAGGTAGTCGATCTGATTCACCGTTTCAGAGAGAGCCGGCAATCCCTGACGACCGAACGCGTTGGTACTGGTTTAATACGAGCCTTATATTCAACTTATGTCAGCTATCTGCCTGTTGAGTCATTTCACTACTCGTTACAGCAGCACTGCGATGCAAGAGGCTCATTCGTTGAAATGCTTAAGACTCAGGATAGCGGTCAATTTTCCTATTTTACCGCTCATCCGGGAGTAACTCGTGGCGGACACTATCATCATAGCAAAACAGAAAAGTTTCTTGTGATTAAAGGCAAGGCACGGTTTAAGTTTCGTCACATACAAACAGGCGAGACCCATGAAATTGTCACTGACGGTAAATCTGCCGAGATTGTGGAAACAGTTCCGGGATGGACGCATGATATTACCAATATCGGCGATGATGAAATGATCGTGATGCTATGGGCCAATGAAATTTTTGATCGTTCGCGTCCCGATACCTATGCTTGCCCGGTTTGAGAGTAAAAATGAAAAAATTGAAAGTAATGACCGTCATTGGTACGCGTCCCGAAATTATCAGACTGTCACGCGTATTGGCAGCACTGGATGAACACTGTGATCACATACTGGTACATACAGGCCAGAATTATGATTATGAGTTGAATCAGATCTTCTTTGATGATCTGGGCATTCGCAAACCCGATGTTTTTCTTGATAGTGCTTCGGGCAGTACAGGTGCAGCACATACGATTGGAAATTTGATCATCGCAGTTGATCGCGTTCTGGCAGAACACAGGCCTGAAGCGGTGCTGGTTCTGGGTGATACGAACAGTTGTCTCTCGGTCATACCCGCAAAGCGGCGTCAGATTCCCATTTTTCATATGGAGGCGGGCAATCGTTGTTTTGATCAGAGGGTACCCGAAGAAACCAACCGCCGCATAGTTGACCACACAGCAGACATCAATCTGACGTATAGCACGATTGCAAGAGACTATTTACTCAGAGAGGGACTACCCCCTGACCAGGTTATCAAAACAGGCAGCCCAATGTATGAGGTTCTTCATCACTATCTACCGAAAATTCAGGCTTCCGAGGTGATGGAAAGATTGGGATTATACAAAGAGCAATACTTTGTGGTAAGTGCCCACCGTGAAGAAAACATCGAATCAGACAAATCGTTTCACAAACTGGTCTCAGCTCTGAACGCAGTAGCCGAGAAGTATGAGTTACCTGTTATTTTGTCAACCCATCCGCGTACGCAGAAACGACTGGATACGACTGGAGTACGCCTGCACGAGTTAATACGCCCGCTGAAGCCGCTTGGCTTTCTTGATTATGTGAAGCTGCAAATGTCGGCAAAGGCTGTCTTGTCTGACAGCGGAACCATCAATGAAGAATCCTCTATTCTCAACTTCCCAGCGCTTAATCTACGTGAGGCGCATGAGAGACCAGAAGGCATGGAGGAGACTAGTGCAATGATGGTTGGCCTTGAAGCTGAGCGAATTCTTCAGGGACTCGACATTCTGGAATCCCAATCACGTGGTGAGAAACGGCAGCTGCGCCTTGTAAGCGACTATAGCATGCCCAATGTTTCCGACAAAGTATTACGGGTAATCCACAGCTATGTGGACTATGTGAATCGTGTAGTATGGAAAAAATATTAATTAAAACCAGGGCATCTGGGATCAGTATACTTTCTATATTTTGATTCCTCTTGCTGAAAGCTGCCTTTCTGTAGTGTTTCAGGGAGGTTTCTTTAATGACTTGGGTATTAGTTTACGGATAATCCAGTTACGCTATTGCCTGCAAATCTAGGATGATCAAAGCCATGACGTTATACAATCTAATAAAAAAAGTAACACCACCGAAGGCAAAACGATATATTAAAGCCGCTCTTTACGACAATAAATATATTAATTTTGCAAGAGTAACCCTCGGCATCAGGCGTAATCGTTCGGAAAGTTTAATCAGGCTTTGGCAGTTTGCGGAGCAGAACCGTAGCGGCAAGGCCGAAAAAATTTATCAAAGACTATCCAGGCTGGAACGAACCAACCTCACGAATTACACTCTGTCTGCATTAGCCACATTGCGCCTAAAAAATGCCGAAGGTGCTTGCGAAATATTTGAACAGGGAATGCGGATTTATCCTGAAGACAATTGGTTAAGAATATACTATCTCCAGACTTGTGCTCACCATAATTACGTCCAGCGTTATTTCAGGTTTATGCAGCAAATTTCAGGCGCAGAACTTACTAATACTTCGGCAGCGGACTTCTATAAAGAGGTGATTAATGCGGGCATACCATTAAGCTTCTTAATTAATTATCACACAATTAAACAAGCTTGTACCCCTGATGAATTCAAATCACTGGAACAATACTTTATTTCACATATTTCAAAAAACAACTTCGATTTCCAAACTGCAAAAAGCGCCATTTACCTGGGAAAACACCTGGATATTGAAACTGAATTTTTCCAGAATATGTATGAAGCTGCATGCAAATCATTTCATTCCAAAAAGGATTCCCAAAAAATACTCCATACTTTAAAAGTGATTGCCTCATTGTCTTTGCCCTTTATCCCCTCTGAAGAAGCAATCACGCAATTTATCGAATCATGTAAACAATTGGCATCCGAATCAATAACCCTTAATTCGCCATCCAAAGATTTGTTATTCGAATGGGGTTCCTGGCAATGCATATTCACATCTCCTGATGCCGGCGCCAGGCAATACCATCATGCAATGCGGGCACTGGAGCGATTTTCGTTTTCTACATGGCCGGAGCTTAATTATACAGCGTCTCATGTCGTTGGGCAGCCGCCGACTTCGCGTAATCCCGCTAAAAAGATTAGAATTGGGTTTATCGTTTACGACTTCATGCCCATGATGTCTGGCTTGTTGCGCCGACTGGATAAGAACTTATTTGAAACCGTTTACCTGCGTCCAGGTAACGAGAGCAACTCTAACATTGCGAAAGGCTGGCTGGCCAGTACTGATAACATAGTAGAATTCCCTGCTGATGATACCAAACCCGCCATTAAAATTATAGCAGCTCAAAAGCTCGACATCATCGTTTCAGGGCCCAGCACCCTTTCAATGTTTTTCCCACTGATGGCCAGGCTTGCTCACCTCCAAATGATTTTACTGGAACCAAACTGGACCAATGGGTTAACCAACTCAGACTATTACATTTCATGGCGGCCTGCAGAGCCGGTTAAGCCAGATGAATTCTATCAGACTGCGGTGTCATACCTCGAGCATCCGCCCTACTGGATCGAAAGACCAGCACATACTGTCAGTTCAACATTCTCGGAAACTGAGCGCGACGAAATCCGCAAAAGACTATTGAATTGCGGCCCTGAGCAGCATGTGTATTTATGCGCTAACACTCCTCCCAAAATTCATCCACTAATGGATGAAATGTTACATGACTTATTGAAGGCTGATCCGGATGCAAGAATTGCTATCCTTCGAAGCGATATCCCCTCCGGTACAATTCTTAAAGCAAGGCTTACGCAGAAGCTGGGGCAGGATATTAATCGATGTATTTTCCTGACAACTTTAAGCAAGCAGGATGCTCACTCTCTGTTAATGAGCGTTGATTGTTGTTTAGACTCGTTTCCTCTTTGCGGCATGTCTTCAAGTTTTGATGCTATGATGCTAGGCGTTCCTGTAGTTACCCTTCCTTTTGACATCCCCTTTGGTAAGTGGACAGCATCCATATATGACTACATCGGTGTTTCCGGGCTTGTTGCCAGTAATCAGAAAGAATATATTGAGTTGGCAATGCGTGTTGCCAGAGATAAAGCCTGGCGAAAGCAAAAAATTCAGGAAATCAAGGAAAAATCCTCCCTGTATGTAGAAAGCGTAACGGCCTTTGAAGAGTTACAAAACTTCATCCTCAAGGCCTGGGAAAGGAAGCTGGCAGGTCTGCCTTCTGCCAACTGGATAAACGGTGAGTGGCAGGATCAATAAGTCATAGGCGCTTTGTATGATGCAGCATTTGTAATTTATACTGCACATGGAACAAAGCGTCAGGCTTAAACCTTAACATCAGTTTTAGATAATTGTTGCAGATTAATACAGCAATAACCGTTTTTTTCAGAGCGAGGCAGTTCTCCCAATTGCGGAGGTAAATAGGAACATCGGATAATAAGCCCGGGACTATCTATCTTGGTTAAAAAGGGTTTGAGCCGACCATTCGTTAAATCCTGGCCGTACCCGGCTTCCGAAATGTAAAGCACATGAATTGGATTTGATTGATCCTTAAAAGCGTAATAGGTCATTTGATCTACGACAAGATTTTTTACTTTGTCAGTAGACAGTTTACATTCCTGAGCAAGGGTTTTCAGTGTTTGGATATGCTTTTTAACCCCAAAAACAGGCATAGATAAGTATTGCCCAGAAATGTCTGCATCGGGTGTACTGGAGTTAGTGATCATAGCCGGAAGATAATTACCGACTAAAAACGACATAGAAAGCGATGCAAAGAGCATCAGTATTATTGAAAGGGAATTAATGCGGTTTGAAAGTCTATTTTGTACAGTGGTCAGCGGCAAGCTTAATATCAGCATAACAGATAGAGGTAAAAATTGACTTGCTCCGTAAAAATTCCAGATTTTATAAAAAAACGAATTCCCAAGGGATCCGAAAGCAAGCAGGCCTCCTAATACTATGGATGTAGTCAATGTACGCATTATTAAACCATAAACAAGAACACCTATGGCCAGTAGATGGCTGCCGATAATAAGCAGGTAAAGTACAAATTCAATGCCCATATTAAGCAGATGAGAAAAGATTCCCGCCTCCGCACCACTGGGAAGCCAATAAGATTGATAGAAGGGTTGAAAAACGAGATAACTAATTATTTTCCCCGGTACCTCCTTTAAATTAAAAAAACCCTGCTTAAAGAATTCAAGCGGCGACTGCCAAAGAAATGAGGGGAAGAGTGTATTGGAGGCTAACACGGTATTCAACACGGGCGTTTGTTCACAATTAGCCATTATATGGGCAGTTTGAATTGTCTTATAAGCCAAAACGAGCGGAATCAAGAGCATAGCTGCTTGCAACAAGCGCGGGCCTTTCTCGCTTATACAATATGCAACAGCCATCATAAATGGTAAAAAGAATAGCGTTTGGGGATGAATATAAAAAAAGCAACTGCAGAGTAGTATAAAAATTAGTCCTGCCAAACATTGCATTCTTATTGAAAACGTATTTTTCCAAAAAAGACAATAAAGAAAGGACAATAGTAGTATAAGCATAAGTACTTGCTCAGGCCTGGCCATTATGAAGTTAAACGGCATAACACCCAGAGCGATACTTGCTGCAAGCAAAGCCGCCAGAAAATAAGCGGCAGTCTGTCGAGGTTTAATAATTTTAAAACACCAGTAGCCTATTCCTGAAAGCCAGAGAAAACAGACGACGAGGCCGCTTATGCGCAGGCCCAGGGGAAACAAATATTTATAAATTAATGAATAAGTCAGGGCCGCTGGATAAAATATCCAGGATATTTGTACATTCATCGTTTTCAGGCATTGTGGAAAAAAAGAGAGGGATTTTCCTGATTCTTCAAAAAAGCGGCTTATCGCCCACTTCATTACCACCTCATCAGTATAAACAGGCAAAAAAATACCGGAGATGAGAACCAGGCAAAACAAAGAAAGAAATAAATAGGGTAATTTTGCTAGAATGTTTTTACCAAGATGCGATAAATAAAGCGGTTGAAATCGGTTGTTATTCATCATTTGAGACAATTTTCAGCCTTTTGAGGTTAGAGCCGAGGCGCTAAAAATGCGTTTTATGTTACAGAATAAGATTTGATATTACAACTTGAAGGTTTATAAACTATCCACCGGGATTGTAAGAAATCGCCGGTAGGAAGCTTTTGAAAATTAACTGTATATTCTTGTCAATTCACTAATTCAACCGAAATTTCTGTGGGAGCAGATTCACAGGCTGTTGATGACTTCAACAATTGCTGCCCGGAAGAAATGTCCTCCAACACTTTAATATGTTCATTAACCACATGAGTCCAGTTCCGGTGTCGTAATTGCTCAAAGGTTTTTGACTGGATATCAAGTAATTGCTGACGGTGTTGTATCGCCCATTCCATTTTACTAGCCATATCTTCCCAGCTATAGGGATCAAAAAAACTGAACTTTTGTAATAAGGGATCAGTCAACACTTCCTCAGCAACTGAAATTCTTGACATCACGACGGGCGTTCCCACCGATAAGGCTTCTGTAAATGTAAATGGGCATCCCCCTTCACTCAGGCTTGGATTGACAACCAAATCAGCAGATTTATAAAAAGCAGCCAACTCCTCTACAGATAAACCATGAAGGCAAAACACCTCTTTTTGCAGGGAGTGCTTAATAATAAACTCCTGTACCCCTTTAAACGCTTTAGTATCACCGGTGAGAATCAGTTTATGGGGCCTTAGATTTTTCCTGAGAAGATGCACATAAGCCCTTAGCAGAGTAATTATATTTTTATTCGGTCTGAATTGGCTGGCATAAAACAAAAACCTGAACTCGACATTTATGAAATTCCTAATGTAGCTGTTTTTACTTCGCGATAATGCTTGCCCTATTAAATTATGACAATAGGCCCTGGATAAACTCTCAGCTCTTTTTCCCTGCTCATGCATGGGCAACACGAAGGAGTCCAGCGTAGAGGGGGCATGCTCAATAACGGCAATATTCTCTGGGTCTATGCCATAGCGATCAACTAAAACCTTCCACTTGATAGTCTCACTGTATACGGCAAAATATTTTCCGGCGTAAATGGCAGATTCCAGAGCTTTAAAATTGTCCAGAAACCGATTGCCGCCAATATCACAAAATCCGATAGGAAACTCTGATAGTACAACATCTGGAACACACATTAGCTTTGGACCCTGTATTCGATTGAAAGAGGGCCAGAATGCGGTGGGCGCATACCATGCACGAACCTGAGTTTGCTGGTCGATTAACTGATGCAGCTGCTGTATTTCAATTTCCTCCATTAATTTGAAAAGTCTTACGAGCACCCGGCTATCTTTTGGAGTATCCAACCTGGAAACCGCCTGCTCTGTGCGTCTTTCAAAGGACTTGAACAGAGTGAGTTTCTTCAATTTCTTCCCATCGAATGTCTTGTAGAGGTAGACGCCCAGAGCAATTACAAATGCGATGACCACCAGCGCAGGAAAGCACAATCCTAAAAGCATCAATAGCAAAACACCGGGATCGAAAATCAATTTCAGCAAAGAAGAAAATGTACGTGCCTGAACTAATTTTTTTGTACTGCGGCGAACAATCCTTAAGAGCCTGGGCTTGATTTCAGTTTTAAAAATACGGCTCAAGCGACCCGATTTTTGTTTTCTTTTTCTTAAAGAGGAATAAAACTCATAACAGCGTAAAATGTAGGGTATGGAAGCGGGCGATACAATTTTAAAATTGCTCTCTGGTACATTCTCACTTTTAAACAGTTCTATAAGCGATTGTCGCGACCAACTCGGGCAGGCGATAATAAAACAAACGTCCTGGCGATCGGCTGCACCCTTTAGAAAAGAAGCCAGATAACGTCCCAGGCCCTCATGCTTTAGATTAACAGTGGGAGGATAAGCTAAATATATTCCATAATATTTTACAGACATTCGCGTACCACCCTCCAATACTCATTAGCTAGTTTCTCAACCTGCCGCTCAGCTAATTTAGCGTCTGCTGGCAACAATTTCTTCATTGGCTGATAATTGTTCTCCATTTCTTTTAACCCGGCAGCCATTAATCCTGGATTATCAGGATTCATCCAGGTCAAATTTAAACTGAAAGTCTCGTTCATTTCACGCATTGCCGGATAATCACTGCTTAGCGAGGGCACGTTTAAACTGGCGGCCTCAACAACACTTCCTGTTCCATTGTCAATTCTGCATGGATGCCAAAGGAATTTAGCGCCTGCCAATTTTTTCTGATACTCAAGTTCAGATAACTCACCCCAGAATATAATTTTTTCCTGTAGATTTTTAAGCGCTGAAATATTTCGACGAGTTTGAGTAGAAACCGTTTCTAAAATATCCTGGGCATTTACCCCGGTTACATGACAGGCAAATTTTCCATCCAGGCGGGTGTAATAGATATATAACGCTGTGAGCGCATTCTCAAGGTTCTTGTGAAGCGCCTTATTGGTTGTCCACAGAAAATAAGGTTCTTCCGGGATAGGCCAGGATTTCTCTTTCTTGAATAGGTCCATCAGCATAGGCACCTGTTTCACTTTTTCAGGCTCTATTCCAAAATACTGGTGGGCATCCTCTTTCGTAAATTGAGTGGTTACCAGCACCCCGTTTGCCTGGCGTACCGCCTCTATGCAACCAATGTCATCAGAAGGCAGGATTGCAGGGATATAGCGCTGAATACAGTCATAAATAATGTACAGATTGGGTCGTATCGGCAGGAGAGGCAAGTTCATTCTGTCAGAAACTACAATCCAAAGATCACAGTCAAGAGAGTCATTGATCCCATCATCCGGCACACAATAGCTTCGGCTGGTAGGTTCCCAGTCGTCATAACCGGCATAGCGCATAGCACGTCTGGCTTCAGGGGACGATAGTATTTTCCACTGATAGCTGCGTCGCTGTACTCCTGGATATAATGAATTCCAATCCTCCTCAGAATAAATACCTGGCTCATCAAGATGGAAAAAAACAACCTCAGCAGGCTCCTGCCACTCCCTGCTGCCCTGATATAATGCTTGTGTAATCAATTTGGCTGCTTTAAGAGTTCCGCCTCGGTACCCGATAGGAAGTATGACTGCAATTTTTTTGCGAGGAGCCAGTGTAAAAGCGGGTCTTTGCTGTTGCGGCTTACTTAATTCTTTTAAAACCTGGGTAAATGAATTGCGCCAGGCGGATTCACAATGTTTCCAACTAACCTGTTCGAGAATACTGAGCTGGGTTTTGCGAATCTCATTGATAAAGTCCCAATCATCATTCAGGATTCGTTTTATTTTTTCCTGAGCGTCGCTAATGTTCAGGCATCTTCCAGGGAGGTAAGAACCTCCGAGCTGGTCAAGCACTCCGCCAGCCATAAAGATCAATGGCATACCTGACTGGATTGCTTCCAGAGGATATTTGTGAAGGTATCTTTGCTCCTCGTTATAATAGAACATGACCCGCATTTCACGTAAATTTACTTCGTGTTCTGCTTTGGGCTGGAATCTTAGAATATTATTTGCATTTTTTGGCATAAATTGCTGTTCCCCGGCTATCACATAAGGGAAACCAGCAAAATCCTTGCTAAATTTTTCCTGGGTTTTCTGATTATAACTATTACGAGCCAGATCAGGACAAACAAACAATATCGACTTGTCACTACCTTCCCATGACTCTGCCATCGCAGATTCAGTTAAACCAACGGGCAGGTAAATTGCGCGTTTTTTAATATACTCGGGCTCATTAGCTTTGATATTTTCAAATGCTTCTCCGAACCAGAATCGCGAGCCGAGAGACCTTACCAGTCTTGGGTTGCTGCAGCTGTTCAGCAAATGAAGATTTATAATACTCGAATAGGCAAGTTCATTCGGAATTCCGTAGGCGCGTAAAATCAGGGTGCCTTTGAATTGGTTAACAAACCGGCATATGCCGGCATCCCCCCAATGAATGATAGCAATATCAAAATAGTCGTTTGCAATCGACATCGCTTCGTCATCAGGAGCTGAATACCAGTCTGTTTGATTTAACAGGCTTATTTTTTCCTCAGGTATGCTTAAACCAGCATCTTCAGAATAATCAACAGGATCTGGAATGTGCGTGCAGGAAACTGGTGAGATTTTAGGTAAGTAAATTTCATGGATGCCTAGTGTTTTTAACATGGCGATCTCGAACTTTTTGGCGTCGGCGTCATGAATCAGCCACATCACTCTCACTGGTTTGTGATTCTTAAGTTGATGCTGGCTCGTTACACAATTTATTTGCATTTTACCTATCACTCATAATCAATCAATTTACGACAGCTGGCTTCCCGGGAGCTCCTGCGATGAACATATTTTTTTTGCCGGCGACCCTGCATACACACCGGGTTCGTGGATGTCTCTGATCACTGTGCTGCCAGCTCCAATAATCACATTATCGGAGATACTCACCCGATCGCGGATAACTGCACCTGCACCGACAAATACAAATTTACCCACTGACACATATCCGGCTAAAACCGTATTAACTGAGATGTGACTAAAATCACCCACTGAGCAATCGTGCTCAACGATTGCGCCTGTATTAATAATACATCCTCGTCCAATTGAGGCCTGTGGTCCGATGCTTGCCAAATGGCCCACAAAACTACCGCTACCGATCGAGGTTTCCAGAGACAGATTACTTTTTGGTGAAATTATCGAAGCAATCTGCCATTGTTTCTTAATCGCCTCATTCATTTGTTGCTCGCGCCGGCTGTTATCTCCTGAAGCTAAGCAGCAATCCCGGGTTTGATCAGGATAAGTATTTAATACCGGGAAATTGATAAACTTCTCTTGAGGCCGGGCGTTCGAGTCTACAAATACCAATTGCCTGTAACCAGCAGAAAACGCAACATCAGCAACGCTTCTGGCATGTCCGCCATATCCCATGACCACAAGCATGATGTTAGATTTATCCATACTTAGGCAACGCTAAGCTCATTAATTTGGTGGTAAAAAGTAATGGCATCGGTTATTGCACCATCAAAAACAAGCTCGCCATGATGGAAAACAAGCCCTCTCTCACATAGATTTTTTAAAGCGGAAAAATCATGGGACGCTAAAACAAGAATTTCTGCCCTTTCAATCAGACTGTGTATACGGTCTTTTGCTTTAAGCATAAAATTTGCATCACCGGCACCAATGACCTCATCCAGCAATAAGATATCGCCGCCTACCGTTGTCGAAATAGCGAATGCCAAGCGAACCTGCATCCCTGCTGAATAGGTTTTGATAGGATAGTCTATAAACTCGCCCAGTCCGGAAAACTGAACGATTTCGGCTTCTTTTTCTTTCATGAATCGTGGCGTCAAGCCTAGCAGCAGACCACGATAGAGAATATTTTCGCGGCCTGTCGCATCAGGCTCAAACCCTAAGCTTAAATCGAAAAGTGAGCGGATCTGACCGCAGACATCCAGCTTTCCAGATGAAATGGGGTAAAGTCCGGCTACAGTTTTTAAAAAGGTGCTCTTGCCAGCACCATTATGGCCAAGTAAGCCAACACGCTCACCCTGCTCGATAGTCAGGCTCACATTTTTCAATGCATGAATATCTGACATCAAATGTTTATTTTGTTTTGGTCTGCCGAGTTTACTCAGTAAGGACTTGAGCGAACGCTCCTGATAGGCGACAGAGGAATACACCAGGTTCACATTTTCCAGTTTGATATAATTTTTTCTCATAAATAAAATATCACTCGACGTTCTGATTTTCGACCGACCAGCACCGCTAGGCAAAAGAAAATAAATGCTGCGCACAGACAAGCCAGATAGTTAGTAAGCGTTGGCCACTTGCCTTCAAGCACAGGAGCACGGATTATTTGCAGCAGATGGTATACCGGATTGTAATCAACCAGCCCTCCAAGCCCGCCGCTACGAAACATTTTTTCTTCAAAATAGACAGGTGAGATAAACCAGATCATCTGTAAAATTAATCCCATTGCATGTGGAATGTCTCTGAATCTTGGCCCCAGATAAGCCAGCAGACTCGCTAACGGCCAGACAATTAAGGCGAGTATTGGAAAAAATGTGAAAATGGCCAGCCAACTGAAGCCAAAATTTTCAGGCATCACTACAACAGCCCAAACCCACAGTACTGTACTAGCCAGCGCCAACACAATGATGTTGCATAAAAGCAGGCGCAGGGTGTATATGGCCAGAGGATGCCTGCATTGCTTAATATAGGCATCAGCCTGTACAAAAGCGAGGGAACCACCAGTTAGGGTGGAGCCAATAAACTCCCAGACAATCAAGCCTGACAGGATATATGGCGCATAGCGTGTAATATCGATATGAAATAGTCTGCTGAATACCAATGACAAAAGTATAGTCATCCCCAATGGTTGAATAATTGACCACAAAATACCCATTGATGAGCGACGCCACCGTGATCTTAAATCAGAAAGAGCAAGATGTGACCAAAAATACCGGGATGACCAAATGCCTTTTAAATAATTATTCATAAACAATCTTTTTTAACCAGTTTTTATCAAAACTGACTGCAGAGCAGTTCAATAAATTGATGTAAATGACTAGTGCAGAATAATACGCTAGTTATGGTGATAAATAAAGCAATTCATTATGACCAGTTATTATACAAATCCCTGCTTATATCAAAAAAAAGACCTTATGATTTCACAGATATAAGCCACATCCTTATACTCAAGTATCGGGGAGCTAGGCAAATTTATCCCGCGTTCAGACAGCGATTGAGCGACCGGAAACTCTCCTTTTGCAGCACAGTGCGGTAGCTGATGCGATGGATGGAAGAATGGCCGTGTTTCTATGCCCTTAGATTTCATGAAATCACGAAGAGGCTGACGCTGATTTGCGTCATCAACAATAATTGAACACATCCAGAAGGAATGTCGCGTATTTTCCATTTCTTCATGTGAGTATAACGGCAAATCGGCTAATCCTTCTTTATACCAGGCAGCGATTTCGCGTTTTTTAGCGAGAATTGCATCCGCTTGTTCCAATTGCGCCAAACCGATTGCTGCACAAATATTAGTCATTCGGTAATTGTAGGCCACAATATTATGCCAATATTCGCGTTCTGGAGAAACGCCCTGATTCTTCAGATGACAGGCGCGCTCATATAAGGCTTTTGTTTTGCAAAGAACCATACCGCCTTCGCCGGTGGTAATTGTCTTGTTCCCAAAAAAACTGAAGGTCGCCGCATCGCCAAAAGTACCCACATGCTGACCTTTATAGAGCGTGCCAAAGGCTTCTGCACAATCCTCAATTAAATACAGCTGGTGCTCTTTGCAGATGGCAGTCAGTTGATCCATCTCGCAGGGCAGGCCATAAAGATGGACGGCCATCACTGCTTTGGTACGTGGTGTAATTTTACGGATAACATCCGCAGGATCAATTTGCAGGCTTGGCTCTAATGAATCGACATAAACCGGTGTGGCGCCAGTCTGGAGAATGGTATTCACTGAGGCAACATAAGTCAGTGTAGGCACGATTACTTCGTCACCTTCGCCCAGGCCCAGCGCTTCCAAGGCCAGGTGAATGGCTACAGTGCCATTGGAAACAGTCGTTGCATAGGGCGAGCCGGTATATTCTGCAAAAGCCTTCTCAAATCTGGAAATGAATTCGCCCTTGGATGAAATCCAGGTGGAATCCAGACATTGATTAACATATTCTTTCTCACGACCACTAAAATACGGTTGATAGACTGGGATCATTCTGTGTTCACCTGCTAAGCATTATTCATTGAAATTGGTATATTTAAAACCGTGCTGGCGCATCAAATCATCGCGTTGCGCTTCTTTCAAGTCCTCACTCATCATTTCAGTGACCAATTCTTCAAATGTCGTTTTAGGCTCCCAACCTAACTTCTCTTTTGCTTTAGTGGCATCACCAAGCAGAGTTTCTACTTCAGCAGGCCGGAAATAGCGTGGGTCCACCTCAACGATACAGCGGCCCGTTTTGGCATCATATCCCTTTTCCTGCTCGTTCTCACCTTCCCATTGAATGTCAATCTCTATCTTTCTGGCTGCGATTTCAACAAATTCGCGTACAGAATGCTGCTTTCCAGTGGCAATCACGAAGTCTTCCGCTTGATCTTGCTGTAGCATCAGCCACTGCATTTCCACGTAATCACGAGCATGTCCCCAGTCACGCAAGGCGTTTAAGTTACCCAGATAGAGTTTATCCTGGAAACCCAGTTTTATTCTTGCCAGCGCGCGGGTAATTTTACGAGTAACAAACGTTTCACCGCGAATAGGGGATTCATGATTAAACAGAATTCCGTTACAAGCATAGATCCCATACGCTTCGCGGTAGTTTACAGTCATCCAGTAAGCATAGAGTTTGGCAACTGCATAAGGGCTTCGTGGATAGAAGGGCGTGGTTTCACGCTGAGGAACTTCCTGTACTAATCCATACAGCTCAGAGGTGCTTGCCTGGTAAAAGCGGGTTTTTTTCTCAAGGCCGGTAATTCGTATTGCTTCAAGAAGTCTTAATGCGCCCAGAGCATCTGAATTGGCGGTGTACTCAGGCTCTTCAAATGAGACAGCGACATGGCTTTGCGCGGCCAGATTATAGATTTCATCCGGCTGTACCTGCTGCACAATACGGACAAGGCTTGAGGAATCCGTTAAATCACCATGATGCAAGGTTAAATCATAACCTTTGCAATGAGGATCATGGTACAGATGGTCGATACGCGCTGTGTTAAACAAAGAAGATCGACGTTTGATACCATGAACTTCATAGCCTTTTGCCAATAGTAATTCAGCAAGATAAGCTCCATCTTGTCCAGTGATACCAGTAATTAATGCGACTTTCTTTTGCATGCTATTTCCTCAACCACCATTTCGTATTTGTTGCTAATTAAAAACGTGAGCTAGTCTGCGTGGATTAATGATTCCACTTCACGTACCCGTTCGTTAACCAGAGAATGACAACCACGCGATTCAATATTAAGACGTAATAAGGGTTCAGTATTGGAGGCACGAATATTCATACGCCACTGACTGAACTCAAGACTTAAGCCATCGGTTCTATCGACATGAGGAGTTTCTTCTCCGGTCTTTTCATTTAAGTAATAATTTAACACCCTTTCAAGAACCGGTTTCACATCGGTGACCTTGTAATTTAATTCGCCGCTGCAGGGATAAAGCGACATTCTTTCCTTGACCAGTTGCGATAGTGTTTTACCTGTTCTTGATAATAACTCAAGAACAAGCAGCCAGGGGATCATCCCGCTATCACAATAGGCAAAATTCCGAAAATAGTGATGGGCGCTCATCTCGCCGCCGTAAATGGCATTCTCCTGCCGCATTCTTTCTTTAATAAAGGCATGCCCCGTTTTACTTTGGATAGCCAGACCACCGGCATTGCTCACCACATCGATGGTATTCCAGGTGAGTCTGGGATCATAAATGATTTTTTCAGCAGGATATTGTTTAAGAAAGGTGGCGGCCAATAAGCCCACTATGTAATACCCCTCAATAAACTGGCCTTCTTCGTCAAAGAGAAAACAGCGGTCAAAATCACCATCCCAGGCAATACCCATTGCCGCCTGGTGTTGCTTTACCGCATCAGCGGTTGAGGAACGATTTTCCGGCAGCAGGGGATTAGGAATACCATTGGGAAAATGTCCATCCGGCTCATGATTAATCTTGATAAACTGAATGGGGATACTGCGTTGCTTAAAACGCTTTTCCAATTCATCTATCACATGACCTGCTGCACCATTTCCGGCATTGACCACCAATTGGCAAGGCCTTATCGTCTGCAGGTCAATATATTCCAGCAAATGATCGCAATAGGCCTGCAATATACTTTGCTGTATGCAGCTTCCTTTTCTGGAAGGAGTTGTGAATTCACTCTGTTCAGCAAGGCGTTGAATTTCTCTAAGCCCGCTATCGCCGCTAATTGGCAGCGCTTTGGGTCCGACCATTTTCATGCCGTTATAATTCATAGGATTATGGCTGGCCGTCACCTCGATGCCGCCATCGACATCCCAGTGAAACGATGCGAAATAGACTTCTTCGGTGCCGGTCAGACCCAAATCAATCACATCCGCACCGGCATCATTAATTCCACGGATGAGTGCCGCCTTTAGAGACTCTGTTGACAGCCGGATATCACCGCCAACTACCAGACGTTTGGCATTCAGAAACTGCGCAAAGGCCCGGCCTATGCGATAAGCAATTGACTCATCAAGGTCGATACCTAGTTGCCCGCGTATATCATAGGCTTTAAAGCAGGTTAGAGCTGTCATTACACTCGCCCGTAATTATCTTCAAATCGGATAATATCATCTTCTCCCAGATATTCTCCACTTTGAACTTCAATCATGACCAGATTCAGCACCCCAGGATTTTCCAAACGATGCCGATGTCCTGCGGGGATGTAAGTAGACTGGTTCGTTCCCACCAGCATTTCCTGATCGCCATTAACAACTTTCGCCATGCCGCTGACCACAATCCAGTGCTCGCTGCGATGATGGTGCATTTGTAAACTTAAACTGGCACCCGGTTTAACTTCAATACGCTTGATTTTGAAGTTGGTACCTTCTTCCAATACGGTGTAAGTACCCCAGGGCCGATGAACTGTACGGTGCAACTTATGCGTTTCATGACCTCGTGCCTTTAATTCGGCGTAAACATGCTTTACATCCTGGGCACGCTGATTATTCGCGACCAACAGGGCATCCGGTGTATCAATGATAATTAAATCATCTACACCAACAGCTCCTACCAAACGGTCATTACTCTGAATATAACAATTACTGCTTTCATGAATTAACGCCTGGCCTTCGACGCGGTTTCCTGCTTCATCAGGCGTTGATAAATCGCCGATTGCCCGCCAGGAGCCGATATCGCTCCAGCCAATATTGCAAGGCACCACAGCCACTTTTGAATTATGCGATGCAGGCTCCATTACCGCATAGTCTATAGAATTATCAGGTACTTCAGCGAATAAGGCAGAATCAAGATGAGTCTGCTCCGAACCCTGGCTAACATCATGCCTTGAAGCTGAAATGCAGCTGGCCGTTGCCTGTAATATTTCGGGACAAAACTGTTCTAATGCTTCCAGTATGCGGCCTGCTGTGAAGCAAAACATACCCGAGTTCCACAAATAATTACCAGAATCGATGAATGCCTGGGCATTTTCTTTTGATGGTTTTTCAACGAAACGGCTTACTGAATAGCCTTCCGGTTTTCCTTCCTGCGTCTTAAGATTAATCGGCTCAGTAATATTGGCTTCAATGTAACCATAGCCCGTTTCCGGATGATTGGGCTCAATACCAAACGTAACCAGATGACCTGCCGCTGCCAGCATGCTTGCCTGGGCAACTGCTGTCTGAAAAGCATCCTGATTCTCAATCAGATGATCCGCTGCCAAAACCAGCATAACGGCATCATCCCCGTATTTTTTAGCAATCGTCAGTGCAGAAGATGCAATCGCTGCGGTGGTATTTTTACCAAAAGGCTCAAGAATAAATGAGGTATAAAGCGACTCACTGTTGACTTCGCGATAAACATCCTGAATTTTGAAAAATAACTCACGATTGGTAACCGTCATTATTTCTTTAACACCAGGAATCAAAGCGCCGCGTATAAATGCTTTTTGTAATAAACTTTGGCCGTCACTGAGTTGAATAAAAGGCT
This sequence comes from Legionella genomosp. 1, assembly GCF_900640215.1. Classification (NCBI taxonomy): domain Bacteria; kingdom Pseudomonadati; phylum Pseudomonadota; class Gammaproteobacteria; order Legionellales; family Legionellaceae; genus Legionella; species Legionella genomosp. 1. Next base: position 40,660 of record NZ_CAAAJH010000005.1, on the reverse strand, counting down.
TGGGATGTAATTCACGCGAAACTGGCCATAAGCGGGAACCAGCTCCTCCGCATAAAATTGTTGGTATTATTTGCATTAAATCCTCACTGAAATCCTGAAAACTTCGGGGCGAATAGTCTGTTGGCATGCCTTTGTAAAACGCTGCATATAAAGATTTTCTCGGAGTTTACCCTAGTCCTTGGCAGAATGGAACCTTAACCCCTTGGTTAAATGATGAGCTCTCGATAGATATTGGCATAATCAGCAGCCATTTTATCTGCTGTGAAATGTTTAAGATAGCGGCTTCGCGCATTTTCTCCCATTGCAGCAGCTCTTTCTGGGTTACTCCACAAATCAGTTAAAGCCTCTTTTAACTTCAAGGGGTTTTCTGGCGGAATAACGAGGCCTGTTTCCTGATGCTGATTGATAAAGCTGGTCCCTGAACCAATTTCACAGGAAATTAATGGTTTGCCAGCCATCGCCGCCTCAAGAAGGGAAATTCCGAATGCTTCCGAGCGTAAATGGGAGGGAAATACGAAAGCATAAGAAAGCTTAAGCAAGGCCATTTTATCTTCGTCTTCCAGGGCACCCGCAAAATAAAGCTGTTTTAAACCGAGCGATTCTGCCTGCTGTTTCAATGTGGCTTCTTCAGGTCCGCTTCCGACAATGACGACCGGATAATCCAGATCTTTCAATGACATCAATAAGGTATGCAGACCTTTATAATAGCGAAGCATTCCTACAAACAGAAAAAAGCGCTGGCCTAACCGTTGCCGCCAAAGGTCCAGTTTCTCCTTGGCAGGAAGAGGATACATCGATTCATCGAGCCCAATAGGTATAATGCTGGTTTTTTCTTTATAACGATTAAGCACCTCACTGGTTGCGATATAATTTGGCGAGGTAGCAATTATTCGATCGACTCGTCCTAAAAAAGCATGCATTAAAGGCTGATAAAGTTTTAACAGATTTTTTTGGCGGACAATATCTGAATGGTAGGTGACCACCGTTGGTTTTTTTATCCGTGAGGCAAAATGCACCACATCCATAAATGGCCAGGGAAAATGATAATGGATAACATCGGCTGCATTGGCTAGCAGCCGGAAGCGCTGGATAGCTGAAAATGAAAATCCGGTTGAAGCCAGTTGAAAGTTCAGAGGGGCACGATGAACTGTATGACCTGCAAACTCAGTAGTGCCCGCCGTTTTATCTTTGCTTAAGGATAATACTTCACTGGAAACGCCTTGGGAGCTAACGCTATTAATCAGCTGATAGATAAATTGCTCCACCCCACCCTTACTGTCAGTGATATAGGTTTTGTAAAAATGAAGGACGCGCATTCCAACCTGCTTTACCTTGAAATAATCCGGAATTGTAAAAGGCGAAGCCGTTTCTGTAAAGCTAACAGTTTTCTATGCTGTCATTGCGAGGAGATGTTGTTGGGTAAATACAGATAAACCGTCTTTGCGAGCGTCAGCGAAGCAATCCATATCCTAACTTCGTTCAAGGCTCGATCTGGATTGCTTCACTTTGTTCGTAAAGACAGCAGTTTATTCAAAAAACCGTCTTTACGAGCTTCAGCGAAGCAACCCAGTACGGTCGGAGTGCTTCACTATACAGCGCAGTAACTATCTGATATACATGCATTACGGAAGCAATACAGGCATCACAGTTTTTCCAACTAGCATTTAAGGACACCAAAGGTATGCGTGAATATCAACCCGCTATATATATCATGGCAAATAAACGTAATGGTACTATTTACACTGGTGTTACCAGCGATTTGCTAAAAAGAGTTTATGAACATAAGTTTGCTGAAGTCGAAGGGTTCACAAAAAGATATGGGTGTAAAAGTCTCGTGTACTATGAGCTAGCGGAAGATATCATGAGTGCCATATCACGAGAAAAGCAACTCAAAGGTGGATCAAGGCAAAAGAAGATAGAACTGATTGAGAAAACGAATCCCTTATGGGAGGATCTGTACTCCAAATTAGTTTAGGAAGAAGTGCGCAAAAATAGTCTTTGCGAGCATTAGCGAAGCAATCCAGATCCTAACTTTGTTCAAGGTTCGATCTGGATTGATTCACTTAGTTCGCAAAGACGAAAAGCAGACAGTTATCGCTTATCAAAAAGAGCGGCTTTCTGTGCTTTAGTCAAGCGCACATTGAGCTCCCAGCTGCCGTCTTCATTAATGATTTCCGATTTTACCGCATTCAACTGATATAAGCTGGCACGAAGTTTTGCCTGATCAGGAGCAAGACGCAGCATTTCATCACTGACCTGACCGTGCAAATGAATTGCAATTGCCTCGCGCAATCCATCAAGTCCAATCCCGGTTTTTGCGGATAGCCAGACTTTGCTGCCTTCCTCTTGCTGATCGACTCTGGGTGTCCACCCCTCTTGCTGATCAATCTTGTTAAAAACCTGAATGATCGGTATATCATCCACCTCAATTTCAGCCAGTACCTGTTCCACAGCCGCTACATTTTCCCGCCAGATAGGATCAGCAATATCAATCACATGCAGTAACAGATCAGCTTCCTGTGTTTCCTCCAGTGTAGCACGAAAGGCCTCCACTAACTGATGCGGCAGATCGCGAATGAAACCTACGGTGTCGGCTAGAATAATGGACCCTGAGCCAGGCAGATCGACCTTACGCATGGTGGGATCAAGCGTTGCAAACAACTGGTTGGCTGCATAGATTTGCTCACCCGTTAAGGCATTGAATAATGTTGATTTTCCGGCGTTAGTATAACCGACCAGCGAGACGGTCGGCATTTCTGCTTTTTGCCTGGCACGGCGGTTTTGATCACGGCTTCGCCTTACTTTTTCCAGACGTTTATTAATATAGCGGATTCGTTCACGCAGCAGCCGTCGGTCAGTTTCGAGCTGGGTTTCACCAGGGCCTCTTAAGCCAATTCCCCCTTTCTGACGCTCCAAATGGGTCCATCCGCGTACTAGCCGGGTCGACAAATGCTGCAATTGGGCCAGCTCAACCTGCAACTTTCCCTCAAATGTTCGCGCGCGCTGGGCGAAAATATCAAGAATCAAACCACTGCGATCAACGACTCTGCATTGAAGCAATCGCTCAAGGTTTCGCTCCTGAGAAGGAGAAAGCTCGTGATTCACCAGCACCAGCTCCGCCTTATGCTCTTCCACTTGCTGCTGAATTTCTTCTGCCTTACCCAAGCCAACATAATATTTCGCCTCAGGTACTGCTCTACTGCCAGTAACAACTGCAACCACCTCAGCTTTTGCTGAAGTGGCCAGCTCTTTAAATTCCTGTAGCGCTCTTTCTGCATTTAATTCAGGAAGAGCCAATTGCACGAGAATGGCACGTTCGCCAGCTTTAGGTCGTTCAAACACTCAGTACTACCATTAATCAAAGTCTTTATTTTATCAGTCTGCCATATTTTCATCTTCCTCACCAGTAGGAATTTTAATCATTCGGGCAGGAACAACCGTTGATATGGCATGTTTATAAACCATTTGCGTCACCGAATTCTTCAACATTACAACATATTGATCGAATGAATCCACAAGCCCATGCAGTTTAATCCCATTAACCAGAAACACGGACACTGGTACTTTTTCTTTGCGTAGTTCATTCAGAAATGGATCTTGCAGTAAGGAATTTTTAGACATTGCCCTCTCCTTATTATTATTATTGAGGCCAACAACACTCAATACTGATGTCGACCCCTCAAAAAAAAACTTTAATTTTTTTCATTACATCTGTTGTTGATTAAGTTACTATTTATTCGCCCGTCAGAATGACAGTATGAACAAATCGGGGCAGTACCCAACTATAGAAGGAGTTTTACATGCAATTTTCTAAAGAAGCGCTAGCTGGTCTGGCAGATAAATCACAGGATGCATATGCTGCACTTTTTAATGATGGATCCATAGATCAACCTGAAAACCACGCTGTAATGAATGAGCTGGACGAAGAAACACAACGTTTAATTGCCGTTAACGTCGTTCGTAACTGCCCGAAGGAGCAATTGAGCAGCCTCACTCCAAGAACTCAGGCGCTGCGCGCAACTGCAGCAAATCCCTTTGCCACAAAAATACAGGATGCTTATCACGTATTTGATCGGGTCAATGTTATTACAGATAAACCCCATATTGCTTATAAGGCCTGGGCACAAAACTTCAAGCCAGAAACATTTCACGCCAATGCTGATTTTGCCAATGAACTACTGGGCGATAATAAATCTCAACAGGGAAAAGCTCAGTCACTTGCTGAAAATACACCCGGTAACAATTTGTACTCATTAATAAGAAATGTAAAAGCTGCTTTCCCGGAAACCCCGGTAGTAAGGGGCGCTTTAGGCACTAGTAAGCATAGCTTTGCTCAACATGTTAAACGTGCATTGCAGGCAGCTGACCACATTGATTCTTTAGCGACTTGTAAAGAAGACAGCGAATTAGTCACGCATTTGGAGAAACTGACCAAGCATTTTGCAACTTATCCCAATGTCGGCACTCGACCTGGTATTACTAGTGCGAAGGAAGATCTGGCAAAACGCATCGCAGGCATGAATTTAGCAAATCGTGCAGCAGCCTGTAATCACTTAACTGCGCTTTGTCCAAAGGAAGGCTCTAATATATTTACTGAAATTGCCGACTTGGTGAAGAACAAGGTAAGAGCAGCACATGATCATGGCGACGACTCCGATTTTGAAATCTCTCGTCAAGGTAAAAACGCTGCTTCTAAATCCGATGCGCCCGACTCTCCTAAATCAGTGAATCCTGGAAAAGTCAAGTGCGGTATATTTGGAGGTTGCTCTACTTCTAAAGCCAAAGACGATGGCGCCTATTATTCTGACAGCGATACGGAAGAGGAGAAAAAGGGATCTTGCTGGAGCTGGGGTAGCAGCCACTAATCGGGTTCTTTGCTGACATTGTTTTGAGATATTTCTTACAGCAGCGTCATCATATAACCTTAGGAGTAAAAACCAGATTTAAGTATACTTAAATTAAAGGGATGACAGGGATTGTCTGACAGGAAGTCAGCGAAGGGACCAGCACATGGAATGTGCTTCGCCGCAAGGATGTGGCTTTTTCTTTTGTCTCAAACTGAATTATTTTTTTTAAAATTATCCATTCTTGATTATTCAATTTACCTTTATCAATTTTAAAGAACTTTGAAATTTGATAGCAGGCATACAGCATTCAACTTAAGAGAAATTCCTCATATTTTTAACACTCAGAGGTAAAAGGGTAAAGATCAACTCTCCCCTAGCCCTCACTGCCATTAAGTTAAGTTAAGATCACTTGTATATGAAACTGTCATCTACGCGAAAGGAGGGGATCCATCTCTGAGCGAGCCACAATGCCAACTGATGAATAGATTCCCGCCTTTCGCGGGAATGACAGAAGTCCTTAACTGAATGGCAGTGCACCTGGCACTCTCCCATCCTGGGAGAGTGGATTTCTCATAGATTTACGTTTATATGTGCATGATGAGAAAATAGTATGTGTGGCGGGATTAATTTAAAGATTATCCATAAAGTCCTCTCTCCCTCAGGGAGAGAGCTAGAGAGAGGGTTTTAAATCAATTTCAGCGATGAACACTCATCAAACATCAATATTTTCAGCTTCCAATGCATTGGATTCAATAAAGTCACGTCGTGGTTCTACCTGATCTCCCATCAGGCAAGTGAATATTTCATCCGCCGCTACTGCATCTTCGATACTTACTTGCAGCATACGCCGTACTTCCGGATCCATTGTGGTTTCCCACAATTGCTCAGGGTTCATTTCACCCAATCCTTTATATCGCTGTATAGTTTGACCGCGCTTGGCTTCTTCCAAAATCCATGCCAGAGCTTGCTCAAAGCTCTCTACAGCCAGGGATTTTTCCCCTCGTTTTATTTCAGCCCCTTCTTCAATCAGGTTTGCCAGTTTAGAACCTAATTGAATGATTTCACGATAATCCTTGGAGAAGAAGAACTCGGCATTAAGAATAATATGAGAATCCATACCGTGCTGAGTTACAGTAACACGAGGTAAATGATGATCACTTTCTGTATTATGAATAACATCGACAGAATAGTGATGGGTTTTCGCGCCAATCTGCTGTAAGCTCTGATGCAACTGATTAGCCCAATTATTGATGACTTCATGATTATTAAAATCATCAGCATGCAGGCTAGGCAGATAGGCAATCCGTTTAAGGATATCGGCACTGTAACGTCTTGAATGGCGTTTGATAATTTTTTCAACACGTCTAAATTGCATTACCAGATCTTCTAGCGCCTTGGATGTAATCGCTGGTGCATCTGTGCCTGGAGAAAATGATGCACCTTCAAGGGCACTTTGAGTTAAATAATCATTAAGCGCTTCATCATCTTTTACATATTGTTCCTGTTTGCCGCGTTTAACCTTGTATAGAGGGGGCTGAGCAATATAAATATAACCTCTTTCAATCAATTCTGGTGTTTGCCGATAAAAAAACGTCAAAAGCAGCGTTCTGATATGCGAACCATCGACGTCAGCGTCGGTCATAATGATAATACGGTGATAACGAATTTTGTCGGGATCATATTCATCAGGGCCAATTCCACAGCCTAAGGCAGTAATCAGAGTAGCTACTTCCTGAGAGGAAAGCATTTTATCAAAGCGTGCCTTTTCCACATTGAGAATCTTGCCTTTTAATGGCAGGATTGCCTGGAATTTTCGATCTCTTCCCTGTTTTGCAGATCCACCCGCAGAATCTCCCTCAACGATATAAAGTTCGGAATGCGCTGGATCTTTTTCCTGGCAATCAGCCAGCTTTCCAGGAAGGCCGGCAATGTCCAAAGCCCCTTTTCGACGTGTCATTTCACGTGCTCGTCGGGCAGCTTCTCTTGCTCTGGCAGCATCAATGATTTTACCCACAATTGACTTGGCAATTGCGGGATTCTCTAATAAAAAGTCATTTAATTTTTCGGCAACCAGTGATTCAACAGCCGCTTTGACTTCTGAGGAAACCAGCTTGTCTTTAGTCTGTGAAGAAAACTTGGGATCAGGAACTTTTACTGACAATACTGCGGTTAATCCTTCTCGCGCGTCATCACCAGTAGTGGTGATTTTAGCCTTTTTGGCAAAACCTTCATTCTCAATGTAGTTATTCAAGGTTCTGGTTAATGCAGCACGAAATCCTGCTAAATGAGTGCCGCCATCCCGCTGCGGTATATTATTTGTAAAGCAAAAAATAGTTTCCTGGAATGAGTCATTCCATTGCATGGCCAATTCGATTTGAATGTTGTCTTTTTCTCCAGTCAGAGAAAATACGATTGGCATAATCGGAGTTTTATTGCGATTCAAATGCTCAACGAATGCTTTTATACCCCCCTCATAGCGGAATGTATCCTGTTTTTGTGTTCGTTCATCAAAAAGATGAATACAAACGCCAGAGTTCAAAAAGGACAGCTCTCGCAGACGTTTGGCTAAGATATCATAATGGAATTCAATATTGGAGAATGTATTTGCACTTGGTTTAAACCACACTTGAGTTCCTGTTGAGCTCGCTTCACCCGTTGCGGTAAGCGGAGCATCAGGAACGCCATTACGATAGTGCTGTTCATGTACTTTACCATGGCGACGTATCAGCAGATGCAACTCTTCGGATAATGCGTTAACCACCGAAACACCTACGCCATGAAGACCGCCTGACACCTTATAGGAGTTGTCATCGAACTTACCACCGGCATGAAGTACAGTCATAATGACTTCGGCGGCAGATCGTCCTTCCTCTTTGTGAATATCCACGGGAATCCCTCGCCCATCATCTTTTACAGTGATCGACTCGTCTGCATGGATGCGCACATGGATTTCCTTGCAATGGCCAGCCAAGGCTTCGTCAATTGAATTGTCAACCACCTCGAAAACCATGTGATGCAGTCCCGTGCCATCATCGGTATCACCGATGTACATGCCTGGGCGTTTTCTGACTGCATCTAATCCCTTCAAAACTTTAATATTCGATGAGTCATAACTAGCATCAACACTCATAAAAGATTCCTCTACATGCCGTTGTCGCAAAAATGAAATTATAGCATTAAATCGTTCTTCTTTACATGCCTGGATTAGAATGTTCCGGATATTATTGATATTTAAGTCTATCTTCTTTGTTTCACGTGAAACATTAGACAAGGTTCTAGCGTAGAATGATTTCTTTACTGTCCAGTTTTTTCCACTGCTCAGACGGAAGATCATCGGGCTTAGCTGTAATAAAAAACTGATTAGGGGACCCACTAATATATTGCATTATATTATCGAGATGAATACGGTCCAATTCAGAACTTAGATCATCCATAAGAAGTATGCAGGATCTGTCTAACAAATCGATCTGAGCAAATTTAAGTGCCAGTAAGAGAATCTTCTGTTGGCCGCGTGAGAAATAAGATTTTGCCTTGAGGCTGGTATCTTCTGACTGAATGACAATGTCTGCATTATGAACTCCATACTGTGTAAATTGACGATAAAGATCACTGCTATAGCTTGAATCCAGTACTGATTCTAAGGAGCGTCCCTCAGTCTTCTTATCCCAACCTTTGTAATAGGAAACAGATGCATTGATTTGAGTTAACTCACTAAGCCTCGTATTGAATTGAATACGAAGCCTATCGAAATACCGTAAGCGATGCTGATGAATCAATTCCGCTAAATCACTCATTAGCTTATTCCATGGATAAAGCAATTCAGGCCTGGCTGATTGCTTAAGTAAGGCATTACGTTGTTTTAAAGCCTGATGATAATCCCTCCAAACTTGAAAATAGGAATGTTCCACGTGAAACACACCCCAATCAAGAAGCTCACGACGATAAGAAGGTCCAGCATCGATAATTTGGAAAATTGTTTGATAGAAAATCTGACAAGCGAGGAAACTAGCTAATTGACTGGCAGACAAACAGGGCTGGTGGTTAATTCGGGCAGTACTGGTGCCACGGAGAATCTTTTTTATACTAACAGTTTGTTCATCTGAAGTTCTAGCAAAAACGATGGTTTCCCCCTGACCTAATGTAACCAGGCTAGCGGTTTCGCGTGTTCTAAATGAATGGCCAGTTGATAACAGGTGAATAGCTTCGAGAAAGCTCGTTTTACCGCTGCCATTCACACCGCGAATAATATTGATATGAGGATGAAGATTAAAATGTGAAGAATCGAAATTACGTAAGTGATGAATTGATAATTCGGCTAGCTTCATAACTTCATAGGCATAATGATATATTGATAATATTCGTCAGTCAGTGATTCAACCAAAATACTTCTATCGGTATTGGACATGGATAAACGAACATGACTATCTGAAATGAAATTTAAAACATCAAGTAAGTAACTCGCATTAATCCCGATTTTTAATTCACTGCCATCGACTTGGGCTTCCAATTGCTCACGCGCCTCCTCCTGTTCCTGATTATTAGCAATCAAGGTTATACCGGCGCCGGGCTGAATATGCATCAAAACCGCACGTGACTTTTCATGTGCAAGAATGACTATGCGCGACAAAGCTCGCTTCAAGGGATCTTTTTCTATAAGCACGAATTTATCATTATCCACAGGAATCGCTTTCATGTAGGGAGGGTAACGCGCTTCTATCAATTTTGAAGTAAAGGAATAAACAGAGGTGTTCAGTCGAAAATGTGACTTGCCCGCCATTACAGTAACGGTCTCGTCTTCAATCGAATTCAGCAGACGCAGCATTTCCTGAATACCCTTTCTTGGAAGTAAAAATCGCTGGTCACTAATACCTGTATCACATTCATACTTGCAAATAGCCATTCGATGACCATCGGTGGCAACGCTGGTAATTAATGAAGGATCGACATTGAATAAAAGACCATTCAGAAAAATCCGCACATCTTGCTGAGACATTGCAAAATGAGTCGATTGAAAAAGATGGATTAGGGCTGTTCGTGCAATAGAAAACTGGAATTCTGATTGTTCCTGATTGCAAGCAGGAAATTGCTCAGCTGGCAAGGTAGCCAGCTTGAACTGGCTGCGACCCGACTTAATCAACAGCGCATTGGTCTGAAGGCTGATAGTAGGCCTGGCATCGTCATCAAGAGAACGGATTATATCAATAAACTTTTTTGCGGGAACGGTCAGTTTGCCGCCAGGAACTTCTGAAGTGCAGTCAAGAGTCGAGGCAATTTCCATTTCAAGATCAGTTGCCGTCAGAGTTAACTGATTATTGTCAACACCTAGTAAAATATTGGACAAAATAGCAAGGCTTTGTCGTTTATCCACAGCCCCGGAAACTACTAATAAACGTGGTAACAAATCACTTTTTGCAACACTAAAACTTAGCACCTTTTTTCCTTAAGAAGACAATATACGCATAAGGTTTTTATAATCCTCTGCAAAACTGCTTTCATCTTGCAAAAGTTCTTTCACTTTTCGGCATGCATGCAGTACGGTGGTATGATCACGACCGCCAAAATGATCACCAATTTCAGGTAAGCTATGATTGGTCAATTCTTTCGCTAATGCCATCGCCATTTGCCGAGGTCGTGCAATAGAGCGGCTTCGACGCTTGGAAAGCAGATCCGCTACTTTTACTTTGTAGTACTCAGCAACTGTTTTCTGGATATTCTCGATAGTTACGAGCTTATCCTGCAGGGCTAGCAGATCACGCAAGGCTTCATGAACAAAATCGATGGTAATGGGTTTACCTGTGAAATGAGCATTAGCGATAACTCGCCGCAAGGCCCCTTCTAACTCCCTGACATTGGAGCGGATTCGCTTGGCAATAAAAAAAGCAACCTCATAGGGAAGCTCAATACTGGATTGCTCTGCTTTGCTCATTAAAATAGCAACCCGTGTCTCTAGTTCCGGAGGTTCAACAGCCACAGTCAATCCCCAGCCAAAACGAGACTTTAAACGCTCTTCCATTCCCTCGATTTCCTTGGGATAGCGATCACTGGTAAGGATAATTTGCTGCTGGCCTTCAAGTAAGGCATTGAATGTATGGAAAAACTCCTCCTGTGAACGATCTTTACCTGCAAAAAACTGGATATCATCGATAAGCAATGCATTTAAGGAACGATAAAATCGTTTGAACTCATTAATGGAATTAGTCTGCAAGGCTTTAACCATATCGGCCACAAAGCGTTCGGAATGCAGATAGAGCACCTTGGCTTCAGGATTATTTTTCAGAATCATATTGCCAATGGCATGCATTAAATGCGTTTTACCCAAACCAACGCCGCCATAAATAAACAGCGGATTATAAGCGTCACCCGGACGCTCGGCGACCTGCAATGAAGCCGCTCTTGCCAATTGGTTGGAATTACCTTCAACAAAGCTTCCAAAATGAAACTTTTTATTCAAATAGCTGTTCTTATAATCAGCCGTTTTTTTAGTGGCAGTTTTTACATATACCTGCTTGCTTTCTTCATTGCTGCTGGGGGAAGAAATATTGGAGTCAATCCCTGTCGCTGCCTGAGCTGTTGAGGGGGTAATAACAGGCTCGCTACTTCCAATAGCAATAGTCACTGAAGAAACCTGATCGCCAGCCAACTGCATAACCAGTTCACGAATACGAGTAAAAAAATTCTGTTTAATCCATTCAACGATAAATTTGTTAGGGGCTAGTAAAACTAAATGGTTGTCCTGATATTTAGCTTGTAACGGACGTAGCCATGTATTGAATAGCAGCGGCGGATACTCTTCTTCTAAAAGCTTAGCGCATCTCTGCCAAAGTGATACGGACACAGAACACTCCTCATAACAAATTACATTGCAACACTTTGCAATGAATCAACGTAGTACTGCCATTAGATCCATCCTGCTTGTGGCAAGTCACCCAACTGTTCACTGCCATTAAGTTAAGCTCAATTGTATAACTGTCCTCCCCGCGCAGGCGGGGAACCATCTCTGAGCTCGCTATAATGCCAACTGAGAAATGGTTTCCCGCCTGCGCGGGAATGACGACATTTTCTTAACGTAATGGCAATCACCCAAAGGGGGACGACATTTATCAGAAATATAAACACCAACGAAAAAGCTTATAAATAGCTTGCGTTGAATAGTAAAAAAAATATTGGGGAACCAATTATACCTGTAGATAATGAAAAAAACAGGCTTATCCACAAAAATTAAGCAAATTTTATTGAAGCCAAGAGATAGCATTCTAATCCGCTTAATCTAAAATCAGTACTGCCATGTACTTCTTATACCACCTAACAAGTCAATTCAGGTACCCTCGCCCCTCAGTACATATTGAGGACAGCTTAAATATATCCCACACAATAATTCGCCGTTAGAACAAGTCAGTTCTCAAGAAATTTAGCTAATTCGACAAGCGGCTCTCCTTGTAATCGTACTGGAATTGAATCGGGTCGAAAAACACAATTCAGGCTGGTATAAAAATTTACTGCCTGTTCATTCCAGGAAAAGGTGTGCCATTCCAGGCGACAACATTCATTATCAAGCGCAATTTGAGCAAGCCTGGATAAAAGAAGTGTGCCAAGTCGATGATGTCGATGCTCTTCTGAAATAAACAGATCCTCCAGATACAGAGCCCGCGCCCCAACCGAAACGGAATAAGTATAATGATATATGGCCAGACCGGCGACGGCATTGTTTTCCTCAGCCACCAATAGCGAAATATACTGCTTTTCAAAGACATGATCTACCAGCTTTTCACGAGTCAGACCATTGTTCTGGGGTAGTTTTTCTTCAAAAACAGCTAACTCTTTAAGAAGCGACAAAATGGGATCAATGTCGTTTATCTCAGCATCTCTTATTTTAATACTCATAAATGAACATAAAACAGCGAACTTTGAATGACTGTACGATAATAATAATAGTTTGTATATATGGGGCTATAAAATCTGTGTATAAAGTTGAATGAAATGAGCCTGAAAACTGATGTCACTAATATACCAACAAAGCATTCCTGTGAAGATCAAGGTTTATAAACAAGATAGATGTTTAATTAAACTCATGATTTTATTTAAATTTATTGAGTTATCAACAGATCTTGTGTCTCTATATAATAAACACAAAAGATAAACTATATAATTTTTTTATTATTTACAGCCGACCACAAACAAAACAGGGATTTGACAGAATAATTAAAGTCCACTATCATTGCCCACCTCTAAATCCTAAAGATCCGGTTTATTATGAAAAGAACTTTTCAACCCAGTAATTTGAAACGCAAGCGTGATCACGGTTTTCGTCAACGCATGTCAACTCGAGGTGGTCGTCTGGTATTAAAGCGTCGTCGAGCCAAAGGACGTAAACGTTTATCTGCCTAAGTGTATCGATTCACCAGAGCACGCCGGTTAACCAACAAAAAAGAGTTTAATCGCGTGTTTAGTCAGGCTAACAAGACTGTAACATCGGATTTTGTAATACTTCATTGCAAAAATTCTGAGCAGTCTGCACGGATTGGGTTTGCCCTATCAAAAAAAGCAATACCGCAAGCCTGCCATCGAAATCGCCTGAAGCGCCTGTTACGCGAAAGTTTCAGGCACAGCAGCCTGCCAGCTGTGGATATTGTAATTTTGGCGCGTCCTGGTGTAATTAATTCAAGCAATGAGTCAATTTGTACAAAACTGGGTTCAGCATGGGAAAAACTAACCAAATTTTACGCCAGTTAGCTGGAATACCAATCAAGCTGTATCAATTGCTCATTCGACCTGTTATGCGCCCATGCTGCCGGTTTTATCCGAGCTGTTCTGACTATGCCCTCTCAGCAATTCAACAATTTGGCATTTGCAAAGGAATATGGTTCGCCATAGGCCGCTTGTTACGCTGCCATCCTTGGGCTGATGGAGGATTTGATCCTGTATTACCGAAAGAAGAGAAACCTTAATGGATACCCGACGAATCGTGTTATACGCAGCCCTAGCGCTGATAATTTATACCTTATGGACCAATTGGCAAATGGACTATCCTGCACCGCAACCTCTAAGCGCTGCCAATACATCCACTTCCAGCGGCAATAAACTGCTGCCCAATATACCGGGAACTGAAAGTAATACTTCCGGTTCAGCAATTAAAGAACAAGGCGTTTCCTCTGCTAATGAAAAAACCGGGCAATTAATCCATGTAAAAACCGATGTGTTTAACATGATGATTGATACCCGGCAAGGAGATGTCGTCCGTGCTAACTTGCTGAATTACCCGGTTAGTGTTTCCGAGCAGGATAAGCCGATCACCATTCTGAACGAGCAACCCGACCAGCAGTATGTTGCGAACAGCAGCTTGTTTATTCATGACGGCAAACAGATCGATACTCTCGATTTGAATTACACGACTGCCAGTAATAATTATCAGATGGAACCTGGGCAAAACAGTTTAGTAGTCACACTGGAAGGTGAAACCACTAATGGTTTGAAAGTGAAAAAAACATTTACTTTCACTCGGGGTAGTTATCTGATTAATGTTGCCTATGTTATCAGCAATCAGGGGAATGAACCCTGGAAAGGCTATATGAACACGCAGTTGCTGCGGTCAACTCCTGAAGAAGATAAATCCAGCATGTTTCATGTAGGTTCATACACAGGCGCCTCCTATTCTATACCCGGACAGTCGAAATATAAGAAAGTCAGCTTCAAGGATATGGACAAGAATAATTTGAATGCGCAGGCTGATGGCGGCTGGATTGCTATGCAGCAGCATTATTTTTTAAGCTCCTGGATTCCAGCTAAAGAAGCTAAAAATACAATTTACACCCGTGCTTCAGCGGGAGATTACACAATTGGTTCAGTAAGTCCGGCAATACATGTGAAGCCTGGTGAGTCAGAGAATATAGCCGCGGGCTTATACGTTGGTCCCGAAAATACTGAGGTACTCCAGGGAATAGCACCTGGGCTTGAGCTGACAGTGGACTATGGCTGGTTATGGTTTTTATCCTCTATCCTGTTTTCCATAATGAAGGCTATTCATTCGGTGATAGGCAATTGGGGATGGTCTATTGTACTGGTTACAGTACTAATCAAACTGGCTTTTTACCGATTGTCAGCAAGCAGTTACAAATCGATGGCTGGTATGCGCAAACTTCAGCCTAAATTACAGGCTTTGCGGGAACGATATGGCGATGATAAAGCCAAACTGAGCCAGGCTACGATGGAGCTTTATCGTGGGGAACAGGTGAATCCTTTAGGAGGTTGCTTACCTATCCTGGTCCAGATTCCTGTCTTTATCGCTCTATACTGGGTATTGCTTGAAAGTGTTGAATTACGCCAGGCTCCCTTTATGTTCTGGATCAAGGACTTGTCAGCGGCTGATCCCTATCATGTACTGCCCATAATTATGGGAGCTACCATGCTGATTCAGCAAAGACTCAACCCTGCTCCTCCCGATCCGACCCAGGCCAAAGTGATGATGTTTTTACCAGTATTATTTACCGCGCTGTTCTGGAGTTTTCCTGCTGGCCTGGTTTTATACTGGATTGTGAATAATACACTGTCAATTTTGCAGCAATGGTATATCACCCGTAAGTACAGTGATGATAAACCGGTCAATAAAAAAATGGTTACCGTCAAGTAAATGAATAATGACAGCATAGTTGCTATAGCCACTCCTCCTGGTCGCGGAGGAGTGGGTATTGTTCGAGTTTCCGGGCCTCTCGCTTATGAAATTGGACTTAAGCTAAGCGGTCAAAATCAATTAATCCCCCGTCAGGCCACTTATACCAGTTTCTATAATTTGAATCAGGAAATAATCGACCAGGGGCTGATTCTTTATTTTAAAAACCCTCATTCGTTTACCGGTGAAGAAGTGGTTGAGTTTCAGGGACATGGTTCTCCAGTAGTTCTGGATTATCTGGTAAATGAATGCCTTGCATGTGGTGCAAGACTTGCCCGCCCGGGCGAGTTTTCCGAACGGGCTTTTTTAAATGATAAAATTGATCTAACTCAGGCAGAAGCCATTGCTGATCTGATTCATGCCAGTACCCTAACTGCTGCGAGGATGGCAGTTCGTTCTCTTCAGGGTGAGTTTTCTAAAAAAATCCATGCATTAAACGAGCAGATTATTCATTTGAGGATGTATGTCGAAGCTGCAATTGATTTTCCCGAGGAAGAAGTGGATTTTCTCAGTGACGGAAAAATTTTACAAAAATTGCAATCGATTCTTGCTGAATTACAATCCCTGCGTGCCAATGCCAATCAGGGGGCTCTTTTAAGAGAGGGCCTTTCAATCGTAATAGTTGGCAAGCCCAATGCGGGTAAGTCAACATTAATAAATCATTTAGCTGGACGGGAAGTGGCAATCGTTACTGATATTGCTGGTACCACCCGTGACATCATGCGAGAAGAAGTATTACTGGATGACTTGCCTGTACATTTTATCGATACTGCCGGTCTTCGTGAAAGTGAAGATATCGTGGAGCAGGAAGGAATAAAGCGCGCCTGGCAGGCAGTCAGACAGGCTGATTGTGTACTAATGATTATGGATATATCCACTGATCATGCAGACTGTACCATTAGTGATGAAGTCAGAGCTAATCTTCCGCAGGCGGTTCCTCTGGTAAAAGTGTTTAATAAAATTGACCTCAATCCATCCGCTTTACCTGACAAAGATGCTATCTACATTTCAGCGAAATCAGGGCAAGGGATTGAGGCATTAAAAACAAAAATAAAAACTATTGTCGGCTATCAGGCATCTGAAGGCCAATTCATCGCCCGCAGGAGACATTTGCAAGCGCTCGAACAAGCTCATCAATTCCTAATCAAAGGCCTGGATCAATTAGTCAATATCAAAGCAGGTGAACTGCTGGCAGAAGATTTGCGGCTGGCTCATCTGCGGTTATGCGAAATTACCGGTGAGTTCAGTTCCGATGATTTGCTAGGAAAAATATTTTCCAGTTTTTGTATTGGCAAATAAAATACGATTGTTCTTACTTCTCCTAACCCGGCTAAACTATAGTAATAAAGAGTAATAAGGATGCGTAATGAAAACTCGGCCGGTCTATATTGCAGGGGGTATTCGTACCCCTTTCGTAAAATCAATGGGAAGTTATAGTGACGTAAGCACTCAGGAGCTTATGATTGCCTCTCTTCAGGCATTGGTTAAAAAATTCAAACTGGAAAATCAGCTGGTTGGTGATGTAGCTCTTGGAGCGGTGATTACCAGCCCTTTTAACTGGAATTTATCACGAGAATGTGTGCTCGGAAGCAGTTTAAATCCGGCAACACCGGGCTATACCTTGCAACGCGCCTGCGGTACCAGTCTGGAAGCCAGTCTGCAGATTGCTCTCAAAATTGCCAACTATCAGATAGAAGATGGAATTGCCGGCGGTGTCGACACCAACAGCGATTTTCCGGTGATGCTTCCGAGCTCCTTTAGTTTGAAACTAACGCAGCTTAAACAGGCGAAGGATTTTTCTTCAAAGCTTAAAGCTTTGCTGGCGTTCAGGCCTTCTGATTTAAGTCCCCAATATCCGGGGGTTGTCGAACCAAGAACAGGGCTATCAATGGGACAGCACACCGAAAAAATGGTCAAGGAATGGCAGATTAGCAGGGAAGCACAGGATGAGTTGACCCTGTTAA
Source organism: Legionella genomosp. 1 (assembly GCF_900640215.1). NCBI lineage: Bacteria > Pseudomonadati > Pseudomonadota > Gammaproteobacteria > Legionellales > Legionellaceae > Legionella > Legionella genomosp. 1. The sequence goes on along the minus strand of NZ_CAAAJH010000005.1, from coordinate 23,186 downwards.
GTCATCAGCATGGTGCAAAGGCTTATGAGGAAGGATTTTATGATGATTTGGTTTTAGAATATATGGGATTAAAAAAAGACGGTATTTTACGAAGTAATGCGTCTTTTGAAACGTTAGCCAGATTAAAGCCGGTTTTTGATACGACCAGTGGAAAGGGCAGTCTCACTGCCGGAAACAGCACTCCGCTTACGGATGGATCATCTGCTGTTTACCTGCTTTCTGAAAGCCGCGCCAAAGAATTGCATCAACCCATACTGGCTCGTTTTGTGGATGCTGAGGTCGCTGCGGTCAATTTTGTTGCCGGTGAAGGCTTACTCATGGCGCCTACCATTGCGGTGAGTGAGTTATTGAAACGCAATCGTTTAACGCTTCAGAGCTTTGACTTTTATGAAATACATGAGGCATTCGCCGGGCAAGTTCTTTGTACTTTGAAAGCCTGGGAATCTGCGGAGTATTGCAAGCGGGTTTTATCCAGAAACAGTCCAATGGGTTCGATTGATCGCTCACTGTTGAATATTAAGGGGGGCAGTGTTGCTTTAGGCCATCCATTTGCGGCAACAGGAACCCGGATAGTAGCCAGTCTTGCCAAGATGCTGCATCAAAAAGGCAGTGGCCGCGGTTTAATTTCAATCTGTACCGCTGGGGGTATGGGGGTTGCGGCAATTCTCGAAGCAAGCTGAGTTAATCCGTAAAATATCAATTGTTTTTCTATCGGCAGATTGAAAAAATAAAATACAGAAAGTCTTGTTTCTTGGCTTTAGCCATGATAAGTTATAAATTCGGCTTACTGCGCATTTTATGGATTGAACTATGGTTGACACGGCATATACAAATTTCCTGAATCAAAAAGAACGATTTTTTGAGAAACAACTGCAAACGACCACTGCAGTGGAAGAGTATATGCGTTATCATCTTAAAAACGAAAGCACCGAACTGGAAGACGATGAGTATGAAGATATTCTCAACTTTCGCTCCATTGCTCCCAACAAAACACTGATAGAGCAGGAACTCTATGACATTCTCGGCAGCATGGATAAAAAGCTCGCAAGGCAGCAGGACAATGTTGAAATATGGATATGGGCTTATCTCTGCTGTTTAATGCTCGAGGAGGTCTATAAGGCTAATGCCTACCATCAGTATTATCGCGACCGTGATAAGGATCTGAAAAACAAGGCTGAGCTCTATGCATTACTTCGCCAACAAATCAAAAATCGGATTGAAAAAAACAATGTAGAAACGCTAAAAGCGCGTGAGTCATTTTTGGCACATCTACTCAAAAAGATTAAGGAAGGTTTGCTTGATCTGGCAGAAACGCCTCTACATTTATCCTTGTTACGTAACAAAATTGCTTACCTGAACGTTTGCCGTCTTTATTGGGCATTTTGTCGCATGACTCTAAGTAGTGGTTTACGATTGGCTCGTGATACCCATGTGCTTGAAAAACTCGATAAACTGGTAGGCCACCACATTGATGCCGAAAAAATAATTCATACTTTTGAATTACCCAATTCAATTTTTCGTGCATTGAGCGTCGGTTTTTTTGCTTCACGTTTTATGCTGGATTCGCTGGCTTTAATTAAACATACTTTCTTCCCCACGGAAGAAGAAAAATCAAGAACCAGAACCGAGAGGTTCATGGATGAACTGTACAAACGTCATTGCAATTTTTTAAATGACATTGTCTGGGCTACCGTAAACGGTATTACCAATTATAACAGCTTTTTCCATATCTCCGCCCCGGCTGCCGGCTGGATCACCGCCGGTTTTCTGGTCTTCGACGTGGCCATGATTATGTGGCGCCGCTTTCTTGCCCATCGGGAATACGATATAAAACGTAAGCAGTATGTGCAGGAGTTAGCTGACATTGAACATCATTTGCAGAGAAAAGGCGATGTTGATGATAAAGAAAGCCGGCAGTTGAAAGCACGTCATGAAGCGGTCCGTGCCCAGCTTCGTGAACTGGATTTAAAATGGGAAGCAGCCAATGCCAAATTCCTATTTAATGCCGCAGCGGCCAGTTTGCTGGTGATGGGATTTTCCGCTGCCCTGCTATTCACGCCCCCTGGAATTATCCTGGCGTCCTATGCGTTATGCGCAGTCGCGGTAGGCATGTATTTATCAGCCGATGCGTTTGGCGAGTATCGTGAAAAGACATTAAGATTACAGGAAGCTGTCGAATTAGCCAGGCAGCATCGTGAGGATCCGTTCGATACTCTGCACGACAAGGATTATTGGGCGGATCAATTGATTCTTGATGAACGGGTCAGACAATTGATTCAGGAACACCAAAACGCCAGGCATGACTTTATTTATACAATGATTAAAAATACAGTAATGCCAGCACTGATTATCGGTACTCTAGCTATTTGCTGGCAAGCCGCTCTGGTGATCATTGCTGCTTATGCTGTTTATGAACTGGTGAACGCCTATCAAAAACATCAACAGAAACAGCCCGCTTTGCCTGAGCCGGAGATCAGCGAAGAGGAAAAATTACTGAAAGATCTGAAAGAGGCACCACTTGAGGAGATGCATCTGGAAACTGCTGAGCCCAATACAAGCTGTTGTTTCTAGACTGACTTTTTTACAGGGCCTAAGTTACGGGTTTTCCATCCTCGCGATCGCATTGTTTCGTGAATAAAGCTAGGTACACAAAAACCGTCTTTGCGAGCGTTAGCGAAGCAATCCAGACCGAAACTTGAATAAAGTGTAGGAACTGGATTGCTTCACTTTGTTCGCAAAGACGACAGGTTGATTGCTTGGTTCTATTTACGCAATAACGTCTTCGCGGGGATGGCAATGAGCAATAGCCCTGTGTGCTACCGTCTTCATGTCTCCGGATACATTGCCTTCACCGCGGCAATATCTTTTTCGCTCAATTTAACTCGTTGACCAATTTCAACATTATCCATCAAAGGAATAATCGTTTTCTCGCCGTTTTTTGAGAAAGCATAAGCGCCATAATGCATAATGGACATATAATCGTACTCCCCAAAATCCTTCCCATCAGTCAATTGCTGGTCAAAATTATAACGGTGGTCTTCATCAATATTTTCCCAGACGATACGGATATAATTAGCACGATCGGCCCTTGATTGCTCATGCCACAAACCGAGAGCATGACCAATTTCGTGGACCGTGTTCATGGTAGTGCAGCGCGGTGATAAATTGATTTCCTGCTTGCCGCCCATTTTACCCACATAGGATGAACAAGTGGTTCCTGCTGCCGGTATAAAAGCGATATAATCTTTATATTCCGCACGGTTTTTGGAGGTGAGCTCAACAAACTCAAGGGCCGTATATTGCTGCCAGTGCGCAATGGCTTGTAGAACCGCTAATTTGTTCATCAAGGGCAAATCTTCTGACATTTCAAAAGGTATCACGCCATGTGCCCAGCGATTGCCACCAATTTTTGGACGAAACACTGCACCTGCTTTATCCAAATCACGGGTTTTGGCAAGTAAAATATCCCCTTCTGCCACTGCAAATTCATTGATTTTCTCATAGACGATGGTTCGACTGCCGAGCACCGGATCGCTAACAATCATGTGGCCAAGACCCGCAGCATTAGCGATGGAAATAATAAAAAGCAAACTCGAAATCCCTATTTTTTTTGTGATGGTCATCATTAAAGTCCTTATTAATAAAACGACACGGGATCTACTATTGCAGAAATTGAAAAAAATTTAAATAAATTGAATCAATAAATTTTTATCTTTATTACAATGAATCATGGCCAGTTGACATAGTCTTTAAAATCCAAATCCGGTCGTAGAATGATCGGGCTTTGTGTATACACTTTTCCTTCCAGCATTCGTTGAATCTGCCTCTCGGAGGGGCTATCCATTTGAATTTTCCACAAGTATTTGCTCAGTCGTACTGCATAAGGATCGGGCGGGGTAATTTCCAGGCCATTTTTGATAATTTCATTACCCACTACAATCGTTTCAATCTGACGCGCCTGGGCAGTGCAGTGCTCCAGACTACACCAGCCGTGCTGGTAATAATGATCACAGCATATAGCGCGGCGCTCACAGCGTCCGCGCTCCAGATATTTTTTATAATAGTCATTCCAGGCGATATCGATTAACTGCCGGTGTTTAAATCCCAGTCGCATGGCATTGACCATCACATGCTCAAGATGCTGGTAATCAATCACGGAACCTGTGATTAAGATATCCACGTCCTGAGTCGGCCAGGATTCAAGTACTGCTCCGCAGAGCCAGTAGTTGTAATGATCGACACCCTCAATCGCAAAAAATTCATCTCGCCAGGCATTTAAAAATTCAGGATCAGGGGGATACCAGGGAGTATTGGTTTCCAATTCGCCACGAATATAACTAAAGGATTGTGCTTTCATACTTAACTAAATAATTTATAATTACCGGCCAGTTGCCCGCAACCGAGTTTATCCTTACTCATCGGCCCAAAGGTATAGACTTTTTTAAGGCCAAAGGATTGAACGCCGGCAGCCAGTGTTTCCAATGCCTGTTGTTTAACCGCAATCAGCTGATTCTGTTCAGCGAATTCAGTGGGATTAAGACAGGAAATTTTAAGTTCAATATTACATCCCAGAATACTGATGACTTTTTCTACCGTCCGTTTTAAATCTTCAAGCGAATTATTATAATTTTCCATCACAATATAATTGATCTTGATTGCGGTATCAGGACGTTTATCCATAAACAGTTGAACATGCTGTAGAACGTCATGCAGATTGTATTTGCTGCACTTACTATAAAGGTATTTTATTTTCTCTTCGTTCCAATGCGGGATTCCGACTTGTAGAGAGCGAAGCGGCAGTTCGGAATCCGCCCAGCGTAATAATGCGCTCGGCAAGGCTCCCATCGTCGACATTTTGAATTGTAAATCGGGATTTTGCTCGAGAAGTCTTGCTGAGGCTTCAATTAGTACATTGGTCATTAAGGTGGGTTCGCCAATTCCTGAATAAAATACGTCTTCGCGAATTCTGTAATCAGGAAAATCCCTGCGGTAAATAGCAATCAAGGTATTAACCTGTTCCACGATTTCCGCGACTGTCAATGCTTTGATCGGTGATAAGGTTCCTGAGGCGCAAAATAAACAGCCTACCGAACAGCCAAAAGAAGTTGAGGGCTCAAAAGCGATATTAAAAGGTTTTCCCTTATCCAGATGTAGATAATAAGAGGCTTCAATAAGCCGGCCAAAACGCTTTGTTTTTAGCACAAAACGTTTGGCAATTTGGGTATTCCAGGCTGACCCTGCAAAAAAATATTCATCATTAATGGTTTCAATGACTTCATAAGCACTATTGGTCCATGTCATAGTCTCTCCTTAAGGGTTACCTATCCTCGTTGCAGGGGTATCCTCGGGTGGAATAGTGCTTATTGCTACCCTTAAGACCATTAAATTGTCAGTGACCTGACCTATAGCCTGTTGTGTTCTGGATGGTGTAATGGCTGTAGTATTTAGAGAGCGTACTGCGAAATCCAGTCTGCTCTGCTCCAGCTCAATGCGCTCATTACCAATATCGATACAAGGCTGCCTCGTTCGGGGTGAGATATCAAGCATCGCGTTTTCTGGCATAGCATCATGGTAGACAATATTCGCTCTGTCGCAGGCATCCCGTAATGACATCCTCTGAAAATTGCTTCTGCTGGTTAAAGCGCTTAACTTTTGTAAGCTATCCAGCAAGAAATGCTGTTGTAACTGATTGAGGGGAAGCGCTCTAAAGAACTGATTGAGCACTTGTATTTTTTCAGGGCCGCTTACGGTTTGCCAGCGCCCGTTTGCATTCCTTCGATTTTTACTGAGAAGTTCAAGATCACCGTTTTCAAGTATGCTCAACTCATAATCAGAGGAAGCCAGGCTATATTTACCGCCTCTGTTAATCCCAATCTCAAAGGGCAGGCCATTGATTGTTCCTATTTCAGCCCAGCTTCCTCGTGGCATATGCCGTGCGCCTTGTTTCATGAATACTTTTAATGACTCAACCACATTGGAACTTAATCCCTGCTCTGTAGTGGCTGAGGGTCTGCTTGAAGGGGGTGGCTGAAAGAATGTCGGTTGATTGGCCACACTGGCAGTGGTTGCAGGCGTTACAGTTGCTGGAGTAGCAGCCGTAGTCGTCGTGGTGGTTGTTGTTGTCGTTGCAGGAATTGCTGCTGTTGGGGCAGGAGCCTGCTGGGGTATCGCTTCCAGTCGTTGTCGATTTTCAGCGCTGACCTCAAAAATATAGCCATTGCCCCCTCCGGCCGGAAAGCGGATTCGGTCCACTGTGATGCCAAGCAGTTCTAAAGCCTTCTGAATTTTTGCGGGATTGCCCCCCTGGTTATTGAGGCTTTGCATAGTTCGATACTCATCTGAGTTTTCCCCAAAGCGAGCTTTCACCGCAAGATACAAGCTGACCGCAGCCTCTGGCTTAAAATAGATGGAATTTTGATAATTTTGGAGAATATTTTGCAGTCTCGCGATTGCCGGAGCCTGAAAATGCACCCGAAATCGGTTTCCTTCCAGAGTATCAATAGAGTCTATGTCTGGAAATCTCAAGAAAGTAAGTATTCGTTCAAGCTCTTGCTGGCTGCTATAGCCTGTGACTGCTTGCGGACCATTTTGATTCACTACCGCAGTATACAGTGCTCTTGCTGTTTCAGGACTTATCTCATGAGATAATGCCAGGCCTTGTGGCAAGGGACGCAGGCGCATATGCGGATTATAGGCGGCATTCAAGCCATCGAGGTTGGCATTGGACGCCATAGCGGCATCCACACTGGCATGCCCTCCTTCGTTTCCAATCATGGCATGCGGATCTGCGCAATTAGTACAAGCGTTAATAAAGCCCTGACGTTCTACGAATACATCGTCAGTTGGAGTTCCACCCCATTGCAATCCAAGCTGGGTGACGACTCTGCCAATCTGCTCAAGCGTGTCTCGATAACCGGGAGGATTCGCAGCACCACCCTGCACATTTCCAGAAAATGGCAATTCCAGGCGGCCAATACGACCGATTGCCGCGGCGCGCTGATTTTCCGGAAGTGCTGCAATCGTTTGCAATGCCTGCAATATTCCCTGCAGCCGGGCATGTTCGAGATAAGGTTTGTCAGCGCCCGGTACTCCATGCGCGAAAAATCCCATACCGGCCTTAAGAAATTTCAAACAGACCAGCTCACCCTGGTTTAGTTCATCTCCCTGTGCCACCACCGCATGCCAGGCCTGCAAAAACTCAGCGGAAATGGCATTCGCTACAAGATTTAAATCAAGTTTACCACTGACTCCATACCAGCTGATCTGTCGATAATTCTCAGGGGCTGCTGGCCGCTGATAACCGTACATATCGCGAAAGCTTTCGGCTTGCCAGTTAGCAAAGCCATTGGGTAAATGCGCATCTGCAGGATTATCAGGATAGAAAAACATTCCGCCGGTGTTGCGAAAATCTGACTGCCATTGCAAGCCGGCCTGATCCACCACAATCATTCGTCTGGGGCTTGGGTAGGTGTGGATGGGATTGCCGTGAGGATAGCCGCCGTAGGCATTAACCTGAACAATCCCGGCACCATTAGTCGCTTTAACCAGACAGCGGAGCCTGGCAATCTTGTTATCACTCAATTTTCCCTGATAAAGGCCGGTATTCATGATCCCGGTTACATTGCTTCTTTCGTTCCGAGCCAGAATCTGCAGGTGTCTTGCGGTTAACTCATCGGCATTGCTGGGCAGGGTTTCTACCTGATGGGTATAAGGATTGTTAAAACTGCAGCCAAGAATGGGTTCGCCGCGCAGCAGATTTCTAAATGCTTGCAAGACAGGTTCAGGACAGTTTAAATCCATTCGACTGGCATTTGCGGGCAGGTTGGTTGCGTGAAAAGACGCGACAGGTTCTATGCTGATTTGATTCACAGGTGCTGGCGCTGCTGCTGGCGGCAGAACCGGCTCTGTTCTTGCTGCCGGTGGATTGACAGGGGGTTGTGCAACCGGCGCATTGGTTACCGGCGTCATCGGTAAAGGTATCGTAGCCGCTCTATAAGCTTGTCCTCGTCCCCTTGAACCTCTGCCGCCGCCGCCAGTCAGACTGAGATTACTGCTCATAAGCATACGCAGTCTTTCTCTGGCAAGGGGGGAAAGATGGATATCATAGCCATTGTTTCCGTGAAAGCCGATCAAGCCGTGCGAAATTTCCAGAATGTCCAGGGTCTGGCGTATTTTATCAGGCGAAGGATTATTAGTCAGCGACGCGATTTCATTGCCGCGTCCCTGACTGTTGACCATTTGATAGAGTAATCCTGCTATATCAGGTGTCAAATGGAAGATGGTTTGCTGCTGCTGGATATTTTCAATAAGCTGTAAGTTTCGCTGCGGATTGGCAATCTGCAGAATATACCCGTCAACTCCCCCTGCAGGAAAATCTATTTCCGGCTCATCATGCTCATTTGTAACGAGATTAATATCCAGTAAACTTAAGGCCTTGATCATTTTAGCGGGCAGTACTCCCTCGTTATTCAATGCCTGCATCTCCTGGTACTGGGCTGAGTTTTCACCATAGCGCTCCTTCACCTGCAAATAGAAATTGCGGGCCATTTCCGGAGTGATATAAATTTTATCGGAATAATTGTTTAGCATAGCGACTAAATTATCATAGGCTTCTCCGCGCACAGTGACCGAGAATCCGTTTTGAATGTTAAACCCTATGTTTAACTGATCGCCGATCCCTAAGGCCGTCAATATTTGACGGAGTTCGGTTGTAGTGGCATAACCAGTAACGGCGCGAGGGCCGCGACTCTTGACTACTGCGGTATAGAGTGCCCTGGCTTGCTCATTGCTAATATTAATCTGTTGCAAGGCACCAAGAAATTTCGCATTAAAAGCAGTTTGCGTCACTGGATCAGTAATATGGCTTCCGATCATATTCTGCAGACGGGCCCAATTAGGAGAACGTTTGAGTGCCTGTACGGTTTCAGCACTTAAGGTTTCGAAAACTTTGGGGCCTGGCTGAAGCTGACCTTCATTTCTGACTGCTGTTCTTGCCAGAAGAATCGCTGACAGCGCCTCATGATTATCGGTATTGGCAATAAGCTCAAGCAAATAGCCTGGCAGGCGGGTTTCGTCAATAGTATAACTGGCCAATGTACTCGGATTGGTATGATTTAATTTGCCATTGACTGACTGATAATCGGCTCGCGCCTGATCAAAATACGCAAGATCTGCCTGAGATACAGTATTCCTGAAGCCAGAGTTGATTACTTCCGCAAAGTCCACACAAATAGCCCCCTGATGAACAACAAATTTACCCGGTTTATCCACCCAAATAGTGAACTCATCAAAATGCGGTGAATCTTTGATTGTGGCCCAGTCGCTGCGGAAATAATCAACAATCTCTTTTTGATCTGCGGTATTTAGTGCCCTGCTTAATCCAAAGGCCTGTCGGTTGTGATTGATGAATTCGAGGACTGCTTGCTCAATACTACCGCCCTGTGCCAGGGTGCCGGTGACGCTGGTAATCAGGGTATTTCTCAATGTGCTGTTTTCATCCAGAACCTGGCCAAAATTGCGTTGGGACAAGTCTTTACTGCGGGCATATATATTTACCTCAGCCAACAAAAACTGAAGCATAATCGCCAGCGTTTCTTTCTTTTTACCAGCAGTCAGATTGGGATTATTAACACTTTGAAAGGGAGAAATTGGCAGGGTGCTCCAGAGTTCAAGCGCGCAAGTGTCTAGCCAGGCTTCCACGGTATCCCGGAAGCTAGGATTGTCTTCCAGATGAATGTTTGTCAGCATTTGAGGAGTAATGGGAGCCCCTGTCGGGCTTGAAGAAAAATCAACATCCAGGCCGGTTTTTTCTTTCATGACCGATGTAAGTATTGCTTGTATTTCGGGGAAGCCAGGATCCCTCCCCTGTTGGGTTCTGAATGCCTCAAGTTGCCTGACGGCAGCTCTGATTACCTGTTCTTTGGGGGATTGGCTGCCGAAAACTAAATTATTAAAGCCGAGCATCATGGCGCCATAGAAACGGTCGTTTCGCGTTCTATCCACAGTGAATACTCGGTTTTTGGTGTAAAGATAACCATCAGTAACCGGGGGCATCAGCATGCTGTAAACGTTACTGCCTTCCATTAAACGGGCTACTGAAGGAGGATAATCAGGGTACACATGATTGAGTTGGCTGATTTCAGGCGTATTTTGAATTACCCTTAATGCCGCTATAATTTTCTCAATTTGTTGAAGCCGGGATTGTTTTTGCTCCCTGATACTTCGCCGTTCCTGGTCTTGCGGGCTAATGGATGCAATATCCTGTTGCAGGGCCCGGCGATACAATTCCATTTCCTGAAGGGCCCCGGCATGTTCTCCAGCGTTTTTTCCAAAAAAAGTTTTCATCGCCATCATGGTCTGACAAGTGTTGTCAGTTCCAGCCCGCTCTCCGCCGACAGCCGGCACCAGGAGATGGATGATATTAGTAACAGGATTGACGAAGAACCAGCGGGCCGACGTGGGCTCATTGAAAAGGATATCCATTTCTGAATCCTTATGCAGAATTATTGTGCAGGTATGTAAATATATCTAACATGATATGTATTTTTTGATCAAAAAACAAGTCTATTGTGCGGCGTGGTAAAAAATATTACAGGGGCGCTTATTGCAAGCGAAGCGCTAATTGATACAGCTCGTTCTTTGATGTTTTACTGATACGGGATGCAATCTTAACCGCCTGTTTTAGGGGGAGTTCCTCAAGCAGAATGGTCAGCAGTTGGGTATCGTCTGTCGTTTTCTCTTGCGAAAGCGGGGGAAATAAAAGTACAAATTCGCCTTTGCTGCGTCCAGACTCGCTCTGTAGCCAGGCAATAATCTGTTGTGCAGAACCCTGCTCAAAATGCTCATAGGTTTTAGTGAGTTCTTTTGCTAAAACCAGACGGTAATCAGAACCATAAATTTCAGCGATATCATGCAGACTATCGATTATACGATGAGTCGACTCATACACAACCAGCGTTTCAGAACGCATTTTCATCTCTTCCAGCCTGTCTTTCCTGGCTTTGCTTTTAGCGGGCAAAAAACCCAGAAAACTGAAGGTGTCGCAGGGTATTCCCGAAGCAGAAAGCGCAGTAATCAAGGCACAACAACCGGGAACGGGAACGACCGGAATCAGTTGTTCACGCAGCAGGCGTACCAGAACAAAACCGGGATCACTAATAAGAGGTGTTCCCGCATCGCTGATTAAGGCATAGGACTTGCCCGACTGAAGCTTGGCAAGCACCTGCTCTGCTTTTGAGCTTTCATTATGTTCATGCAGGGAAATCAGTGGTTTTTCAATGCCCAATGCATGACAGAGCTGCCCCGAATGCCGCGTATCTTCCGCCAGAATGCCATCGACTTGTTTAAGTGTTTCCAGAGCGCGCAAACTAATATCCTGTAAATTGCCAATGGGTGTAGCAACAATATAAAGGGTACCGGGAACAGTTGCCGAAGAATTTGTCATGGTTTATCCTATGTGGTTCCAGCGTTGTGGACTCATTTTCATGCTCGTTAAATCTCGTTTAGCCAAATTATCGATATTGACTGCTTCAGTATTGTTATTAACCCACTGTACCAAGGCAGCGATCGAAAACCGCCCAATGGTCCACCAGTCCGAAGCTCCCTCTCCTTTCAGTATGCCTGCCGAAGCCTACCTGGCCATGGCAAATAATCAGTCAGGGGATGAGCGAAATGGTCTGCTCATTCTGGCCGCCGGCCGATATTTGAATGATGGCCAGTGGCGCGATGCTAATGATATCTTAACACAGTTAGAGGGGCTTAATGCAGCACAAACCAGTGAAAAGAATATCCTGCTGGCAAAAATTGATCTAATGCGTGATCAGCCCAAATCGGCTATTTCACGATTGGCTTCGATTCAAAAGTCGGATGAAATTCCCGCCTATTTTTTCAGCCAGTACCACGAGGTGTTAGCTAGCGCCTATGAAGCAGGTAATAATTCCGTTTACGCAATTAATGAACGAATTAAACTGGATAAACTTCTGGTTAATGGCAGCGCTGCCGACAATAATCGAAAATTACTCTGGCTGGATTTAACCCGGTTACCGATTGCTGAATTAACTACTCTGGATATGGAGGCCAAAGAGGGTTCGGAACTGAAAGGCTGGTTAAACCTCGCTTTAATTTCAAGACAGCCCGATGGCGGATCAAATCTGGTCTACAGACTGGAAAAATGGCAGGAAGACTACAGTAATCATCCTGCTAACAACCTGCTTCCACCATCACTGGCGGCGATAAAATCCAACTTGCATGATGGACCCCGACAGGTCGCGTTGTTATTACCCCTGTCCGGAGCACTGGCAGGACCAGGTGGTGCCATAAAAGACGGATTTATGTCTGCTCACCATTCAGATACCTCCGGAAAACAAATCAATGTTCAGCTTTATGACACAGCGTCCGCAGATGCGGTCAGTCTCTATCAGCAGGCGATAGAAAATGGCGCTGATTATGTGGTAGGCCCTTTAACTAAAGCGGATGTGGCGCGTGTAGCTGCCATAGAGCATCCTGTACCCACTGTTTTTCTGAATGATACTGATGTTGAGAGTAATCAGAATGCTTATCAATTCGGGCTTTCGCCTGGCAATGAGGCCCGTCAGGTCGCTGTTAAGGCCAGCAAGAAAGGCTTGCGGCGTGCGCTCATCATTGCTCCAGATGGCGCCTGGGGCAAAGAGATTGTCACGGCCTTTGATGCGCAATGGAAGAGCGCTGGGGGTATCGTTGTTGATCAATTGGTTTACGATAATCAGTCTGATCTGAATAAGGGCATTCGCGAGTTGTTGCAGGTTTCTGAAAAGAAAGCCAGCGAGAAGCAATTTAAACCAGGAACGGAGGAAGCCAGGCTTGCCGGTCCAATTCGCCGCCAGGACTTCGATATGATCTTCTTGCTTGCCTATCCTTCCAAGGCTCGCCAGATCATGCCATTACTTAAATATTATTTTGCCGGCGATGTTCCGGTATTCGCCACCTCTTCTGTATATGCCGGCACCCCGAATACGATGCGTGACCGGGATCTCGACGGGATTATTTTCTGCGATATGCCTTGGGTATTTAATCATCAGCTCGCCAGCAAGAACTGGCCGGAACAATATAACAGTTACAACCGCCTGTACGCTATTGGTGCAGATAGTTACACCCTGGGAACACGTTTGAACCAGCTGCAACTGTTTCCGGCAATGGGGATTAATGACAAAGACGGGGTTCTATACCTGAATCGGGCACAGCAGGTGGCCAGAGTGATGGCCTGGGGGCGTTTTAGCGGCGGTGTTGCCCGTTTGACCAGTGAAACCACCTAGATAACGCTATGTCAGTAGAATTTGGGAAGCAAACTGAAAGTCAGGCTATTCAGTTTTTAAAAAAGCAGGGACTGCAATTCATTGAATCGAATTTCAGATGTCGATGGGGTGAAGTGGATGTGATTATGCGTGATGTGTCCACGCTGGTTTTTGTGGAGGTTCGTGCAAGAAGTTCTTCCGACTACGGCGGTGCCATAGCCAGTATCACAGTTGCCAAGCAACGCAAGTTGATAAAAACAGCGAATTATTATTTATTGACCAAAAAACTGCATGACAAATGTGCAGCGCGCTTTGATGTAGTGCTTTTTGAAGGTAAACCTTTACAGATAGAGTGGATAAAAAATGCATTTGATAGTTATTACTAAACTCAAACAAGGAACGTTGTAGTTATGACGCAAATGGAAGAACGAGTAAGACAATTATTTGGTATCAGCATCGAAGCCAAATTGGCTGTGGCCGACAGTCTGTCCTCACTGATTGCAAAAGCCGGCCTGCGTTTGGTGAATTGCCTGTTAAGCGACAATAAGGTACTGATTTGCGGTAATGGCGGTTCAGCTGCTAATGGTCTGCATCTTTCAGCCGCCATGTTAAATCATTTTGATGTCGAGCGCCCCTCGCTGCCTTTTGTCTCCTTAAGCAGTGATGTGGCGGCTGTGACATCGATTGCAAACTACAGTCATTTCGATCAGGTTTTTGCACGGCAAATCTATGCTCTGGGCCAAGAGGGTGATGTATTGCTGGTTTTAACCACCTCGGGAAATTCCAATAGTATTTTACAGGCTGTCAATGCTGCTAATGATCGAGGCATGGACACTATCGCCTTAAATGGCCGTGATGGAGGTCTCCTGGCTAATCATTTGGGGCCTGAAGATATTGAGATCCGGGTTGCCTCAGACAGTGCTGCACGAATAAGAGAAACACACTTGTTTATCCTGCACTGTTTTTGTGATTTAATTGACCAGTCGTTGTTTGGGCAGATGTTGAGGTAAACCATGAAGTTTCGTGCCTTGTGCTTTTTACTGATTAGCGCTTTATTAAGCGGCTGTGTCGCAGCGGTTGTTGCAGGAGCGGCTGCCGGGGCTATTGTCTATGATCGGCGCAGCCTGTCGATGCTTGAGAGTGATGCCCGGATATATCATCTGGTTCATAAGGAAATCGTAACTGATCCGCAGTTTGCTGATTCCCGGATTTCAGTGGTCAGTTTTAACCAGATAGTGTTGCTGGTGGGACAAACGCCAACTGCTTCACTGCGGGTTATGGCAGAAAAGATTGCTCAGAGAACTCCTCATGTGCGGCGGGTTTATGATGAAATCACGCTGGGATACCCATTATCCATGTCGCAGCAAACCCGCGATAGCTGGATGACTAGCCAGGTACGAAGTCGTATGCTTACGCGAAAAAATCTTGAGTCCGGTTCAATTCGGGTTGTTACCGAGAATGCAGTAGTCTATCTGATGGGAATTGTTACTCAGGAGCAGGGCGATTTGGCAGTGGAAGTGGCCAGACAGGTTCCTGGAGTTCAAAAGGTAGTCAAAGTTTTCCAGTACATAACCTAGTATGAGACCAGGGATGGGGCACATCGTAATCATCTTGATGTCATTGCTGCTCGGCGGTTGCCTGGGCAGCGTATGGACTGGCGCTAACCTGATTTATGACAGGCATGATGTATATAAAAAGCTGGATGATTATCAGCTGGCCGCTAACGCCCACCATATCCTGTTTGATGACAGAATCCTGAAGCAACCCGGCTGTTCCCTGGACTTGGCTGTATTAAATGGCGACGTACTGTTAGCAGGTCATGTACCCAGCCAGCATCTGCGCGATGTTGCGGTTCGTCGTTTAAATAGTCTCAGTGGTTATCGCGAATTATTTGATCAGGTCGATGTAAGTCAGAATGCAGGCAGTGGTTTGCAGGATAGCTGGATAACCACAAAAATACGAAGTCAGATTTTTGCAGATGCCTCAATTGATCCCAATGCCTTTAAAATTATTACCTCTGATAGAATCGTATACATTATGGGGGATGTGCGGCCAAGACAGGCTGAGCGGGTTATTGAGATCGCACGTAATACAAGTGATGTCATTCGCGTGGTAAAACTGATGCGCTACTATAATTTGAGCGAAACCCCCGCTCCAAATGGCTAGAAATCTGTGGTCTGCGCAAACACAGACCACAGTGTACCGACCCAAACCAGGAAGTGGCTAACCTGGAGGTTAGCATTAACTTTATCAATGGAATCGACCTTTATCCAGTCGTTTGCGAATTTTTCTTAATTTAAATGCACGCAACAATCCGGTTGACTCATTGTCATCGCTTTCGTCAAGTCCATTAAGAGCCTGCACAGGATGGGATTTGCAGTGTTTTCGATAGGTGAAGTGATTTTTGTTGTGCTTATGATGATGACCATCGTCATAGCGATGGAGCATTTTTTCCCGCATAGTGGCTGCGGTGCCTTGTTGCTTTTCAGACATAAGTAATTCCTTAACTTGTCAAATCAGTTCAGACAGGAATAAAAGCTCCCTAAAAGAAGGGCAGCACTCCTAATTAAAATATAGGCAAAATGATTGAAATAAGCTATTTGGCGCGACGGTGTTCATCAAACTGTGTCATTCCAGGTCGTCTTGAGCGCAGTGAGAGATCTCCGAAGGCTGGTACAAACCAGGATTTGGGAGATCTCTCACTGCGTTCGAGATGACGGCGTGCCGGTGATGATGAGATAGTTTAATGAACCCCTCTCTCTAACTTTATCCCTGAGGGGCGAGAGGATTTATTAGGGAAATGAATGATTGCGTTGCTTATCCAGGTTGATTCCATTATAATCCGCGCCTGGAAAGGTAGGTTATTTTGTGAAACTTGATAATAATGTAAACGGGGTAAAAAAACTTCAGGAAATTCAATTGTTATTGATCCTGATAATTGTTTTCACTGCCTTGTTGGTAAAAGACAGAGAAGCCGGTATTTCTGCTTTTCTGGGTGGAGTGATTGCGTTACTTCCTTCATTATTATTTGCAAAACTGCTTTTTAAATATCGAGGGGCGAGAGCCGCGCGGCAAATAGTGAAAAATTTTTATCTAGGGGAATTTATAAAAATAGGCTCCTCTATATTCCTGTTTGTGCTGGTTTTTAGTACGTATAAAGTGCAACCCCTGGCGTTTTTTTTAACCTATATAGTAGTGGTAATATCGCACTGGTTTTCACCACTGCTTATTGATAATCAACGAAATAGGCCAGAAAGTGACTGAAATGGTATCAAGTACAGATTACATTAAACATCATTTAACATATTTGACCTTCAATGTTAAAGAGATGCAGTTCGGTTCGGGTGGTTTCTGGACCTTGAATTTAGACACACTGTTTTTTTCAATTACACTAGGCAGTCTGGTGCTCCTGATGATGTATTTCGGAGCACGCCGCGTTACTACTGCTGTGCCTGGAAAACTGCAAAACTTTGCCGAACTGATGCTGGACTTTGCAGATAGTCAGGTGAAGGATTGTTTCCATGGCAAAAATAAATTGATCGGGCCTTTGGCGCTGACGATATTTGTCTGGGTATTTCTGATGAACTTCATGGATATCGTTCCAGTGGATGTTCTTCCTGAAGCAGCCAAGCTTATGGGGGTACACTATCTGAAAGTCGTACCGACCAATGATTTAAATCTGACCTTTGGCATGTCGCTGTCAGTATTTATTTTGATACTGTTCTACAGCATCAAAATTAAGGGAATAAAAGGTTTTACCAAAGAATTGGCATTGCAGCCATTCAATAAATGGTACTTCATTCCTGTTAACCTGGTCCTTGAATTGGTTGGCTTAATTGCCAAACCTATTTCTCTGGCATTGCGGTTGTTTGGAAATCTGTATGCTGGCGAATTAATTTTTATTCTAATCGCCCTGCTTACATTAAACTCCATGTCATCTGTCGCCGGAACGGTAACGCTTGGCGCTGCCCAGTTCCTGTTATCATTGGGATGGTCTATTTTTCATATTTTGGTTATTACGTTACAGGCATTTATTTTCATGGTACTGACTATTGTTTATTTAAGTCTTGCCCATGAGGATCACTAGGTTTAACTTTAATCATCGTCCATAAAGGGGATTTTTATGCAAGCAGCAAATTTAATAGCACAAGTTCAGGGTATGACTGTTATTGCAGTAGCCTTGTTAATTGGTTTAGGTGCTCTGGGTACAGCAATTGGTTTCGGATTGCTGGGTGGCAAGTTCCTGGAAGGCTCTGCTCGTCAGCCAGAAATGGTTCCTATGCTTCAGGTTAAAATGTTTATCGTAGCTGGTCTGTTAGATGCGGTAACCATGATTGGTGTTGGTATTGCCCTGTTCTTCACTTTCGCTAATCCATTCTTAAGCAATCTGGGTTCTTGATAACACCGTCTAGGGGCGTGAATGCGCCCTGAACTGTTACAGGGGAGAAACTGCGTTGGAAATTAACTTAACACTAATAATACAAATGCTCGTATTTGCTGCATTTGTATGGTTTACCATGAAATTCGTATGGCCGCCATTAGCGAAAGCAATGGAAGAGCGTCAGGAAAAAATTGCTGATGGTCTTGCAGCAGCCGAGCGTGGACGCAAAGAGCTTGAATTGGCTCAGCACCGTGTGAAAGATGAGCTCAAGCAGGCTAAAGCGCATTCTGCTGAAATAATCGAAAAAGCGACCAAAAGAGCCAGCCAACTTATTGAAGAGGCTAAAGAAGAAGCCAAGCTTGAAGCGCAAAAGCAGGTTAAGTTGGCTCACGAACAGTTACAGCAGGAAATCAATCGCGCCAAAGATGACTTGCGCAAGCAAGTGGCTCAACTGGCTGTTGCCAGTGCGGAAAAAATTCTGCGGAAAACGATTGATGTTCAAGCAAACAGTGCCTTGTTAGATAACCTGATTGAAGAGATTTAACATGCCAGATACTGTAACCCTTGCAAGACCTTATGCCAAAGCCATTTTCGAGCATGCTCTGAATGAAAAGAAGCTGGCGGTGTGGTCTGAATATTTAAATCTATTGGCTTTGCTGGTTATGAATGAGCAAAGCGAACGCTTTATCAATAATCCAGCGACGACTTCTGCTCAGCATAGTCAGTTCCTATCGTCATTGCTTCCTTCCAATGCCGGAGCGGATGCCGATGGGCTGAATAATCTTATCGCGCTTCTGTCAGAGAACAGACGATTAATGCTGTTACCAGATATTATGGTTCTGTTTGAAGCTGAGCGCGCCGAGCATGAGAAGACACTCGAAGTTGAAGTTTTCAGCTATTCCGAGTTATCGGATACTCAGCAGGATAAACTGATTAAGGCTTTGAGTGAGCGTCTGCAGCGTAAAGTCAAGTTGAATATTGTAATTGATAAGTCGCTTATTGGCGGCGCAATTATCAATGCCGGGGATTTGGTAATCGATGGTTCGGTTAGTGGTAGATTGACCACGCTTCGTACCAGCCTTGCCGCATAACAAGAGGAACTATTCATGTCACAAGTTGCACTAAACCCTTCTGAAATTAGTGAATTAATCAGAAAAAAAATTGAACATTTTAATGTGGCGTCCGAAGCCAGAAATGAAGGTACTATCGTTAGTCTGAAAGATGGTATTGTCCGCTTGCATGGCCTTGCTGATGTAATGCAGGGTGAAATGATTGAGTTTCCTGGCGGTGTCTATGGTCTGGCGCTTAACCTTGAGCGCGACTCAGTGGGTGCGGTAATCCTTGGTGATTACTCAAGCCTGTCAGAAGGCCAGAAAGGAAAATGTACTGGTCGAATTCTTGAAGTGCCTGTTGGCAGAAAGCTTTTGGGACGTGTTGTTGACGCCCTGGGTAATCCTATTGACGGTAAAGGTCCAATTGAAGCCGACAAAATGTCTCCTATCGAAAAAGTGGCTCCAGGCGTTATTGCCCGTCAGTCAGTTGATCAGCCTGTACAGACTGGTCTTAAAGCGATTGACGCGATGATCCCTGTTGGACGTGGTCAGCGTGAATTGATCATTGGTGACCGACAAACTGGAAAATCAGCGATTGCCATTGATGCCATTATTAATCAGAAAGGCACTGGCGTTAAATGTATTTATGTCGCAATCGGTCAGAAGGCTTCTTCTGTGTCCGCTATTGTTCGCAAACTTGAAGAGCACGGTGCGCTGGAACACACTATTGTGGTTGTCGCCGGAGCCTCAGATTCTGCAGCGCTGCAGTTTATTGCGCCCTACTCTGGCTGTTCTATGGGTGAATACTTCATGGAGCGTGGCGAAGATGCACTGATTGTCTATGATGATTTAACCAAACAAGCCTGGGCATACCGTCAGATTTCTCTGCTACTGCGTCGTCCACCTGGACGTGAAGCCTATCCTGGGGATATTTTCTATCTGCATTCACGTTTGCTGGAAAGAGCTGCGAGAATTAACGCCGCTGAAGTAGAAAAATTAACGAACGGCGAAGTGAAAGGCAAAACCGGATCACTCACTGCGCTGCCAATTATCGAAACGCAAGCAGGCGACGTATCAGCCTTCGTACCAACCAACGTTATTTCTATTACCGATGGTCAGATCTTCCTGGATGTTGATTTGTTTAACTCCGGCGTACGCCCTGCTATCAACTCCGGTCTGTCTGTTTCTCGGGTGGGTGGTGCTGCTCAAACCAAGATTATGAAGAAACTTGGCGGTGGTACGCGACTGGCTCTAGCCCAGTTCCGGGAGCTGGAAGCATTCTCGCAATTTGCTTCTGACCTGGATGATGCTACACGTAAACAGTTAGAGCGTGGCCAGCGGATCACTGAACTGATGAAGCAGAAACAATATGCGCCATTATCAGTAGCCGAAATGGGACTGTCTCTGTTTATCGTAGAGAAAGGCTATCTCGATGATGTGCCTGTTGTTGAAGTGAATGCCTTTGAAACGGCATTACGCAGCTTTATGCACGGCTCCTATGCCAGCCTGATGAGCAAAATTAATGAATCAGGTGCATACGATAATGACATTGAATCTCAACTGAAACATGCAGTAGAGGAATTCAAACGTACAGGCAGCTGGTAACAGCATACTAGGAATAATTGATTACGCAGGATGGTTAAACCATCCTGATAATTAAAGGCGAAGCAAGATATGGCTGGAGCAAAAGAGATCCGCACAAAAATTGCGAGTGTGAAGAATACACAAAAGATCACTCGTGCTATGGAAATGGTGGCTGCAAGCAAAATGCGTAAAACCCAGGATGCAATGCGAGCCTCAAAACCCTATGCAAGCAAAATTTATAATGTCGTCAAACATATCGCCCGCGCAAACTCTGAGTATCGACATCCTTTTATGACGGTTCGCGACATCAAACGCATCGGCCTTATCGTGATAACTTCCGATCGTGGATTGTGCGGTGGTTTGAATGCCAATCTGTTGCGTGAGACGATCAAAAACATGCGCCAATGGCAGCAGGAAGGTAAAGAGATCAGTCTCTGCGTGATAGGTCGTAAAGGTCAGGCATTTTTCCGACGCGTCGGCGGGCATGTCATAGCAAGTGCCGATCATTTGGGTGATAAACCAGGTGTCAGAGATATCATCGGTGTTGTAAAGATCATGCTGGATGCCTTTTACCAGGGTGAAATTGACGCTTTGCACGTGGTTTATAACGAGTTCGTTAATACCATGACCCAAAAGCCGGTTACCAGACAAATGCTGCCCCTGCCAACTGACGAAAAAGATAGCAGCCAACTGGCACACCATTGGGATTATATCTACGAACCGGATTCCAAAGAATTGCTGGATGCTTTATTAGAGCGCTACAGTGAACTTCAGGTTTATCAGGCAGTGGTGGAAAATATTGCCTGCGAACAGGCGGCTAAAATGATAGCAATGAAAAGTGCCACTGATAATGCTGGTGCTTTGATTAAAGAATTTCAATTGGCATATAACAAAGCTCGACAGGCGGCTATTACGCAGGAATTAGCCGAAATTGTCGGTGGCGCAAGCGCATTATAAGAGGGTTTGAATATGAGTTTAGGAAAGGTAGTTGAAGTAATCGGAGCGGTAGTCGATGTGGAGTTCCCACGTGACAGCGTTCCAAAAGTAAACGATGCACTGCACCTGGTTGAAGGTGATCTGGTGTTTGAAGTGCAGCAGCAGCTGGGCGACGGTGTTGTCCGTACTATCGCCATGGGCAGCACTGACGGTTTAAAGCGCGGCCTTGAAGCTAAAAATACTGGCGAACCGATTCAGGTTCCAGTTGGTAAAAAAACATTGGGCCGAATCATGGACGTTCTGGGACGTCCTGTGGATGAAGCAGGTCCGATTGGTGCTGATGAGCACTGGGCGATTCACCGTAAAGCCCCTTCCTATGAAGAGCAGGCAGGCAGCCAGGAGCTGCTCGAAACCGGTATTAAAGTTATCGATCTGCTTTGTCCTTTCGCGAAGGGAGGAAAGGTTGGACTCTTCGGTGGTGCCGGTGTAGGTAAAACAGTTAATATGATGGAGTTAATCCGTAATATCGCGATTGAGCATAGCGGATACTCAGTATTCGCCGGGGTCGGTGAGCGTACTCGGGAAGGAAACGACTTCTATCATGAAATGAAAGACTCCAACGTACTGGATAAAGTGTCGCTGGTTTACGGACAGATGAATGAGCCGCCAGGAAACCGTCTGCGTGTTGCTCTGACTGGCCTGACAATGGCAGAAAAATTCCGTGATGAAGGAAGAGACGTTCTTTTGTTTATCGATAATATTTATCGTTATACCTTGGCCGGAGTAGAAGTATCAGCCTTGCTGGGTCGTATGCCCTCTGCGGTAGGTTATCAGCCTACACTGGCAGAAGAAATGGGTATGCTTCAAGAGCGTATTACCTCAACCAAAACAGGTTCTATTACCTCTATCCAGGCAGTCTATGTTCCTGCGGACGACCTGACTGACCCATCACCAGCAACTACATTTGCTCACCTTGATGCGACAGTTGTATTGTCCCGCCAGATTGCCGAGCTGGGAATTTACCCTGCGGTAGATCCTCTGGACTCTACCTCACGTCAGCTGGATCCATTAATTGTTGGACAAGAGCATTATGATACCGCTCGACGCGTACAGCAAACGCTGCAGCGTTACAAAGAGCTGAAAGATATTATCGCGATTCTGGGGATGGATGAGTTATCTGAAGAAGATAAACGCGTTGTATCCAGAGCCCGTAAGATTCAGCGTTTTCTGTCTCAGCCCTTCTTCGTTGCCGAGGTATTCACTGGTTCGCCCGGAAAATACGTGTCTCTCAAAGACACCATCAAAGGCTTCCAGGGTATTTTGGCTGGTGAGTATGATGATCTGCCTGAGCAGGCGTTCTATATGGTGGGAAGCATTGAAGAGGCTGTCGCTAAAGCCAAGACACTATGAGGCAGGAAAAAATGGCTATTACAACCCATTTGGATATTGTCAGCGCTGAACGAGAAATTTTCTCGGGCGTTGTGGAGATGGTGGTCGCCACCGGCGAGCTGGGAGAAATCGGTATTACTCCCGGCCATGCTCCATTACTGACAGTACTGAAACCAGGCGAAATTCGGATTACCCATATGGGCGGTACACAGGAGGTGTATTACGTATCGGGTGGCATGCTGGAGGTTCAGCCTTTCTATGTGACCGTACTCGCTGATGAAGTTGAGCGTGCTGAAAGCCTGGACGAAGCGGCGGCTCTTGCTGCTAAAACCAGAGCTGAAGAAGCGATTGCCAATAAAAATGCTGACATTGATTATTCTATGGCAGCTACTGAATTGGCGCGCGCGGTTGCGCAGATTCGTGCTATTCAAAAAGTCAGAAAGAACCTGAAGTAAATTTGAGATCCTCTTTGTATTGTCCTCCCCGCGAAGGCGGGGAGCTGCGTTCACATTTGAAGTGCAACAGTTTGTTAGAAAAAATTTCTGCTGGAGTTTTATACCCTAAACATTTTCTTGG